>JAKSMY010000039.1 GCA_024400275.1 Paludibacteraceae bacterium
GGTTGTTGTCTTGTGAATAGAAAGCGATGCATCTACAAAGGCGACATAAGAAGTAGCATTGCCCCATGTTTGGGTGTTGTATTCACGAGCCGTTGCTGAAATAGTAATCACCCAATCTGCACCTTCTGCATCGTTGAGAAACGAACAACCTAAAGGATTCAGTTCTCCTTTGATACCCTTTGTGAGTGCGGGATAATTTCCTGTCAAAGTAACTGCTTGGCAGGTTAAATAAACAGCAATGCCATTCTTTAACTCATTCTGCCATTGTTGATATTGCTTACGCAATTCGTTTACTTCGGATAGTGCAATATCTTCATCTTCTAAAGTGGCATCTATTGCCAACATTATTTTTTGGTCATTTTCAATATCTGAAAAAAGCGTGTTGAGAGTCGTTAGTTGTTGCTTTGCTTCGCTCTTATTACCATTGGCAACCATATCAGAAATTGTTGCTAATCCCATTTCTATCTTGGTTGTATTAACCGTGATACGTTTGCCCAACTTACGCAACAAGTCGGCAGTCTTAACATACGCAAAAGCCATCACATCGCCTGTCTTGGCATTATGCCACGTGTCTATACTCATACCGGGAATATCTTTTATTCCACTTTCGGTAATCGTTCCTGAGCGAAAAACGTCTGTCGTTTGTACCGACTGATTACGTTGCTGATTTTCCAAATAGCGTTCCGTCGTTTGATTAACAGTTACCACAATAGAAGAGACTAACTCTGCACGAGCTGAATTTTTCAAACGAGAAAAAACAGTTTCTACCGATTCGCTTTTCTCCAAATGAGCAAAGGCGAACCCTGTATAATAGGTTGATGCAGGATACACCATCTCCCGCCGATGAGCATCTGTCCAATCGGGAGCAGGAGATGATTGTGCCACAAGCAGTTGTGCAACAAATAATAAGATGAGAACTAATCCTTGTCTCATAAGCGTTTATTTATCAAAGCCAAGAACCTTATCCAATTGATTATGTAAATCTTCGCCTTTTTTCTCTAATTCCTCACGAATAACTTTCTTGACGGCTTGTTTTGCCATATCGCCATTATAAGCGATGCGAACCATCACTTCTTTGTTTTTATTGGGTAAAGTGCGGTAGCACTCAACTACGGTAATAACTCGACCTATTGATTGGCTGATTAAATTCTTGCTTGCCATTACGGTTTTTGTAATTGAAGCTGCTTCGTCAGCAGATAGTTGTTCGTTGCCAACAGTATTTTCTATTAATGCTGTAACTTCTGTTTGGATTTGTCCTGCTAAATTGGTAATTGCCAGACTGGTTGCGGAAGTCTTGGCTGCGTCATAATTACCTGCAACAGATTGAGCATTTGCCATAATATACTTAGGATACAAATTCTCATCGTATTCAAATTCCATTAAATAACTGCGTTCCAATTGTTTCTCCAAAGGTAGCGCACCCGGAGTAACAACCCAACCTTCTTTGGCAAGGCGTTTTGCCTCTTTCTTAGTCGTTTTGGACACTTTTTCATTGAGGTCTTTCTTTGCCATCTTGGCAATCTCTTTACGCTCTTTACGAATTTCTTTTGCTTCTTGAACATCTGCAAAGCAAACACTACTTGCTATGATTAAGGACATAGCTACCGTTAAGATTTTTTTCATACTTTAATTAATTTGGTTTCATTTGCCTACTCACTTATGGCATTTTGGCTTACTCCTTATTGAACAATAACATATATGCGCGTACATACGAGATACAACAAAAAAGCGTGAACATTATTCACGCTCATTCTCCATCACGGGTTCTACCAAAACCTTGTCCAAGAATAAACAAAAACGCCCACGCCGGTATATGTTCATACCAACGTAGAAAACGTTAAGTACATCAACATACCCCACAGGACGTTCACATCTTCTTGTTTCGGGGACAACTTTGGTAGATTTGTGATGCCAAAACAAGCGTCAATAAACGCCTTTTATTATGTCTGCCAACCCCGCCTAAGAGATACGACATAATCCCTCCGGCGTGATTTGCGTTGCAAAGATACAACAAAAATTTGATATATGCAAATATTTTTACATTTTGCATAAAAATCGCCTATCTATTAGGTGTAGATAGACGATTAGTCGCGATTATTTGACCTATAGACCAAAATATCTTAGGTAAATGTTAATCGTACGCACATCGACAAGGTGCTACACGAGGAATCTCTGTGTGGAAGGCAAAGTAAACCTTGATACCGGCACTAATGTATTTAACGTGGTCCGAATAGGTATCTGTTAATGCATTTACTTTAATCTCTGGTACCGGATATTCCGTATTAAGAATGGGATCAACATCAATGAGCCGTTCTTTGGACGGATTGTTGCTGTAGTTATTCCAAATGCCATAATCCAAATAAGCTTGCACACCTAATTTATTTTTATATCCAACATTCCATTCATAGCCTATTTCTATGGATAATAATGCATTCAGTTTTGGCATGTTAGAATTCTCTTTGGCGTGGTACTCGTTGTTTTCCAACCGGCCTGTGGCAAGATAGTCAGTGACCGGTACCCAAAAATCCGGATAATAAGCCGTAATATGAGCGTCTGCGACATCAATATGGCGTTTTTGAAAGAAAGGCATCATGAATTTGGCACCGATATTAACAGTCACGCCGTACGTGATAAAAGAAAGGTATATAGGTGCTTCCAATTGTATTTGGTGCTGATTCTCTTTATATTTGGCAGCGGTGATGGTATAGTCCATCATCTCCGGATAATAGTCAGTGTTGGTATATTGCTCAAAATAATCGGGCAATGATTGTGTGGCTCCGGCATAGGCTATACCTGCTCCGAATTTAATACCTAATGCCGTTTGATTGGCAATAACCCCACGTGCTGTATAAGCCAAATCTATTCCTGTTGCCGCACCGGGTAGATTTTTTAGATTATCTTTTGTGTTGTATATAGCCACACCGGCATGGGCACCGATACTGAAATCGTGTATTTGTGCCATAGCGGCAGTGTGTCCCAATGCTATTATCAGAACACAACAGATAAAATAATGTGTACAGTGATTTTTTATCATTGTCGCACTAAGTATCTAAGCACTTCCTTGTCCTCGTCAGATAGTACTTGCACTTCGTACACGCCGGTACAAGGATATGCCGTTAGCAAGTACTCTTCCGCCCCACAAGTGACATGCTCTGAAAGCAATTGACCGGTGACAGAGAATACGCGTATTTCTGTTTGTATATCGGGATTGAGTCCAACCAAACTCATTGTTCCTCGAGGAGACGCTACATTAGGAATTAGACGAACCACACGTCCCGGTTTTTCATTAGAGATGAAAGATATTAGTTCTGTTCTTGATAATCCGTGACAATACAGTTCATTATCTGTTTTGATGTCAACCAAGGCGTAATAAATTCCGGTTTGTTGCAGATTCTTATCCAAAGTAAACGAATATCCTTCTCCCAAATAAGCATCTTGAGGGTCACTTGTATCCGGATTTTCTAAACTATCCACGTTCCCTACTACGCGGTACCAACGCACGCGTTCAGGCGAGATGTCATAATGCATATCTTGGATAATCTGCCGTACATTTAGCATTAAAATCCAATCGTAGCGATTAACGAGTGGCAGTTCTGCATAATCACCGCATCTATCGTGAAAATAAGCAATATATACGGCATCTTCGTTTACTTGTACTTGTCGTACGGAATCCGTAGAACCATCTGACCAATGGGTGAAAATAAAGTTTGGTATAGGTTTGGCACTTATTTCTATCCAATCACCACACTCCACCTCCATGGTTATCACTTGAGCCGTGATAACCATAGTGGTGAAAAGAGTGAAGAAGATGAGACAAATGCGTTTCATAACTCACAATAATGAAATTCTATTTCTTATTGCCGGTTACACTACCTTGAGTGGTATCACCCGTTTGCGTCTTGATGGTAATGGTATATTTAATCTTCTCAAACTTGGCTACTAAGTTTTTATCACCTAAAGGCATGTTGAATGTGTAGTCTTTGTCAGAAGAAACAAGCACATTGTTTTCGTACCATCCTAAGAACTTATAGCAGTTGTCTGTGATGGTGTAAGATACGGTAACAGATTGGTTATAGGTGTAGTCTCCACCACCGCTGACTGTAGCAACTTCGGCAGGAATAGCACTAACGGTTACAGTGTATTGGTTGATTGTTTCTTTGAACTTAGCGGTATAAGTATGCACGCCTGTTACAGGAACAATCGTTTCTGTCCATCCATCAAACGAATAAGTCTTGCCTGCGTCCGGATTGGGTTTTACCGGTGTAGTACCGCTATACGCAGGTGTTGTGCCATATTCCCACTCGCTCTTCTGCAATTGGCTACCGTCTTCATTTTGGAAGATAATGATATATTTGTTCTTCGTTTGGTCAAATTGAGCTACATAAGTTTGCTCGCCCGTAACCGTGGTAATAGTGGGATCCCAACCAGCGAAGGTGTATGTCCATTCAGCAGTGGCAGGTTTGGTAGGTGTATCACCATGATAAGTAGGTGTCTCGCCATAGTCATAAACTTTCTTCTCAAGTTCCGTACCATCGTAATTCTGGAATGTTATAGGGAAGGAGTCAATTTCAAAAACTGCTACAAACACAGAGTCTGAATTGACATCAATCGTGAGTGTGGTAGCTGTACTGACCTTCACATTGTTTACTCGCCACTCGAGGAAGTGATAACCCGTCTCGGGAGTAGCAACCATTTCTACTTTGTCTCCGCAATCAGCAGTTACCTTTACTTCTGCTTGTCCCTGCGCCCACAGCGAAGTCATGGTAAAGAGCGCAAGAAGGAATAGAATTGTTTTTTTCATAATGTAATTATTTTAGGGGTTAGAAATAATATTTCCAGTGACGCTACCTTTTGTAGTAGTATTGTCTTTGGTTCTGATTGTAATGACATACGGTATTTTTTCAAAAATAGCCGTCATTGTTTTTTCTTCTGTAACTTCAAAAGTACGTACAGGATTGGTGTCGCCGTCCTCTTCCCATTTAACAAATCGCCAACAATCAGCAGGGGTGGCGGTAATGGTGGCTGTATCTTTGCACCAGTACTGTTGACCTCCGGTTACATTTCCTTCGCCTACTTGCTCGGTGGTAATTGTAAATGGTTCTCCAACAAAGATGGGTTGAATGGTAAAGTCGTCCTCTCCGACTGTAAAAATACGTGGATTATTGGTCTTGTCGTCTGACCATTTTACAAACTCTGCACATTCGGTATTGTAAACCCGCACCGTAATCTGGTCTCCATGATAATAGGTGCCTATTTGCGTTGGATAATTTTCAATGTAATATGTGATGTTTCTATCTGTATAGTCATTACGTTGTTCGATATTCATAGTGCCGTCACCATATAAATCGACATTAAAATTCGTAATCACTTTGACACTATCGTAACCATAACAAGGACCAAGGGCTTGGAAACTGATATCGTCTAAGGCAAAGTCATTACCTTTTCCATCTGTATTTTGATTCTTGATAGTTAAGACCGCAGTTGTTTCGCTGCCGCTATCCCATAGTTCATAATAGCGTCCCCATTTGCCACGAACATTTGGAGCATTTGCAACGGGACCTAATTGCTCACCATTTACAAAGAATTGGAATTTGGCATAACTATTCTTATCAAAACTGGACTTAAGTGATAGGAACCAAGCGGAAAAGATATAGTCAGTATTCGGGGTGACAGAAACCGTTTGTTGCCAAATAATATTGTCAGGAGTGTCAAATCCATCCATAATCATCATATATCCTTCTGCATTACCTTTGGTGTGGTCGTAATAGTTATCCGAACTCCACATTTCGTTGGTATTGTGTGCAATGATGTATTTTCCGTATGTGCCACCTTCAGTAGACCAATTGGCATCTGTGGAGAATGTTGGATTAGTGCCTGCTGGACTACCTGTTTTACCCAATTCAAAATCTCCATTTGTGATGGCATTTGCTGCGGCACTGTTATAACTCTTTATATGGAAAACGGTCGTTGTATCAGGGAATGCTTCGGGTTGGTCTGACCATTCACTGGATAGTGCATGTTCGTTATCCCAAGCGTAATAGTCTGCTCCACCTACCCACACTTGTGTAGTGCATTTGTAGTTTACAATTTGATCTTCACAAACTTCAATATTCGGATTAGGAAGCATTCCTAAGTGCAATACGGAGTCACAATCGTCAGCCACATAAGTTCCTGCTACAGTGTAATCTTTTCCGTGCCACGTATAAACATCTCCTTCACAGATGGTTTTTGCCAAATGTTTACCATCAGCTGGAATGTCTTGTACGATGAGATGTAAGGTGAGTGTACTATCGCAACCGCAGTAGTTTTTAAGGGTAACAGAAACGTCTTGTGTTGTGGTATAACTTGTTTCTGTATAGCGCCAGTAGTAACTTTCTCCCTTGTTGATGGTAACATTTTCGACACCTTCGGTAGGACTGCTTTCTACAACGTGCAATGTTACCAAACTATCGCAGCCTAACGCAGTTTTGTATATACGAGTACGGGTAGCAGGACCATAAAAAGTCTCACCCCATGCGGTTACGCTCGTTTTACCTTCGTTGTGACAAATGCCCACAATTGTGTCTCCGGTGGCTTCTCCGCAAACGGTAAGATTCAGTACACCTATAGAGTCGCAACCATACACGTTGGCAATTGTGTCGCGGTAAACACCTGTTTTTTGATACAACTTACCAAACCACTCATAACTTTCGCCAAAATCAATATTTGCGTAGGTGGTGCTATTCGTCGCATCTTTACGTACAACGTAATTGGAGATGGTATAGTAACGGCTAGAGCCGTCAATCTTTATAGTTGGAGACTGATATTTGAGTGTGGTAGAAGAACTGGTAGTTGATTTATCTCGCCAATAATATGTGGTTCCTTTACAATAATAACTGGAAGTATCTCCGTTTAATATCAAATAGTCAATCTGCTTGGGACAGCCTGAATCATCATACACTTGCGTTGTATCAAAATAAATGCCGGGTAAGGAATATTTCTTTCCGTTCCATGTGTATTGCTCATGCTGGAGCAAGTTTAGGCGATAGGTGTATTCGGTGTATGTGGGCTCCTGAACGGTAAGGTTTAAGTAATACTTAATGCCATCTTTAGTTGTACTTGTATTTTTGGAGGTAGTATATTTGTTATATAATGCCCCGTTGATGTACCAATAGAAAGTGTCTCCCTTACAAATAGTGGCTGTTATGTCTGTCGGCGTGTTTTTTAATAGATGCAACGTGACAATACTATCGCATCCGGTGACAACGGAAGATGTTTGATAAGTATAATCTCCCGGAGTGTCGTATGTTTTACCGTTCCATGTGTAGGTTTCTCCTTCTCCGATGGTATGTGTTTCGCTTGTGCGCTGAATGGGGTTGACTATTAAATGAAGCATGCAGATAGAGTCTGTGCCCTGTTGGTTTTTCTTCACGACACTCGCATCCGTGGTTTGCGAATAAGTTTTTCCATCGGCACTCCATGTATAGGTTTCTCCTTCACAAATAGTTTTGTTGATGACACTGCCGGAAGTAGTCTCTTTGACATGCAAGGTGACAATACTATCGCAGCCTTCCGATGTCTTGTATGTTTTTTGCCGAGTTGCTTCTGTAGTAAATGTTTCTCCCCAAACGGTGACGCTTTGTCCTTTAAGGAAATATGCGGTTGTGTCCCCCACGATATCTTCAGGACAATCCACTAAAGGTGTTCCTGTAATGGTGATGTGGAAGAAATATACAGCTCCACCTCCACTACTTTTAACTAAAATAGATGATATGGTGTTCTCCGTGACATCGGTGGGAACGGTAATAACAACGTTTCTTTCCGCAGAGGATGCCATTGTATGTATAGTTTTATCGCCTGTACCGTTGATGTTAATTACAAGAGGGCGACTAGAAGCAGACCCATATTGGATGATTATCTGTACATCTTTATACAAGGTCAAATTGATAGGGTTGGCAAAAGTAATTGTACATTCTCCGGCAGAACCGCTAGTTAAATAGGCAGAAGAAAAACCTTCTCCCCAAGTTGGCATAGAGGTTGTAAAAGAACCTTTATTTGAAGAAGTAGTAGCACCAGTTGGATTTTCTTTATAATCTGTTTCGTAAATAATGTCAGCATACAACGCTACAGAGAACCATAGCAATATGGCACTTACATAAATTTTTATATATTTGAAAGGTGTCAAAAACATGTGCTTGCCTTCGTGGTTGTAGATTTACGAGACAAAGGTATATATTTTTTTTCACACGCGCAAGCAATAAATAAAAAAAAGAAAGAATTTGCAGGAAAAAAGTCAATTTTTACACATTTAGTGCCCTACAAAGACAGAATGCGATAAGAGAGGTAAATTGCATAGACGAGCAACAAAACGCCTCCGTGCCACCGTTTAATTTCATGCTTTGAAGTGGAATAAACAAAAGTCATCACCAAAAGTGACGAGAGAGTCACCATAGCAGCATCCAACAAAAGTCCATCGTAGGTTGGTAGGGGGTGAACCAACGCACTGGTGCCCAAAATGAAGAACACATTGAAGATGTTGGAGCCAATGACGTTGCCCAATGCAAGGTTGGTATTGTGCTTATAGGCGGCAATACAAGACGTGGCTAATTCGGGGAGAGATGTTCCCAATGCCACAATGGTCAATCCGATAATGGCATCACTAACGCCCATCATGGACGCGATAGATGTGGCAGAACGAACTATCAATTCTCCGCCAAGGACAAGCCCTCCTAATCCGACTGCAATTAACAACAATGCTTTCAAAAAAGATGACGAAGTTTCATTTTTCGTCTGTTCATCGGAAGAATGGTGTGCGAGATGAAGACTGTGCCAAAGAAAGATAACAAAGCAAAGAAGAAGGACGGTTCCTCCTATTCCGGAGATAAATCCTCGTTGAAAACTAAATTCACCAAAGTTGCCCCAACCGATAGATACAGGGCGAGTGTAGATGGCAAAAAAGAGTACCAATACACCGGCTAACAATGACCAAGGAATATCAAAGTGTCTTGATGATTTTTCCGATGAAATGGGGTAAATCAATGCCGAAAGTCCTAAAATAACGAATATGTTTATGGAATTGCTACCCAAGATATTTGTGATGGCAATTTCGGTGTTGTGTTCTGCTGCGGCAAGGATACTTACAATAAATTCCGGCATAGACGTGCCAAATGCCACAACGGTAAGACCGATAATTAAATCGCTTACCCCCATTTGTTTGGCAATGGCACTGGCACCGTCCACTAACCAATCGGCACCATAGACAAGTAAAATAAAACCAAATATAATGGCAAAGGCGCAGAACCAAGGATTAGCGAAATAGGATAGTAGTGTATTCATCTAATGGTATGTTAAAACTTACTATTTTTAAGATTTTACTGTTATGAATTGGAATTTAACCGTTCGTTAGTTGTTCGTTCACCCTTCGTTCATCCTTGCTTGAGATAAGATAGTGCTACAAAAAGTATATTTTTAATATTTGGTTTTAGACGTTGAAAAGGAAGTGCATAATGTCGCCGTCCTGCACCAAATAATCTTTTCCCTCGATGCCTAATTTACCGGCTGCACGGCATGCTGATTCGCCCCCGAGTGCGATAAAATCTTCGTATTTAATCACTTCTGCACGGATAAAACCTTTTTCAAAATCAGAGTGAATAACACCGGCACACTGTGGTGCTTTCCACCCGGCGCGGAAAGTCCAAGCACGAACCTCGTCGCTACCGGCGGTAAGGAAAGTACGTAAGTTCAGCAATGCGTATGCCGCTTTAATCAATCGGTTGACACCGGATTCTTGAAGTCCGATTTCTTCGAGAAACATCTGCCGTTCTTCATACGATTCCAGTTCGGCTATTTCAGATTCTATCTTGACGGCAAGAACGAGTACTTGTGCGTTTTCGTTTTTAACGGCTTCTTTGACACGTTCCACATAGTCGTTTCCATTCACGGCAGAAGCTTCGTTCACGTTGCAAACATAGAGGACAGGTTTGTTGGTCAACAGACACATTTCTTTGGCAACAGCCTCCTCTTCCTTGTTGTCCAGTTCGACTGTCCGCGCGTTGTGCCCTTCGGACAGTGCCGCTTGGTATTTTAACATAACGTCGAGTGCCAATTTAGCCTGCTTATCCCCTCCTGCTTTGGCTTGTTTCTCTGTTTTTTGAATGCGAGACTCGATGGTTTCCAAGTCTTTGAGTTGCAGTTCGGTTTCAATGATTTCCTTGTCCCGAATCGGGTCTATCGAACCATCTACGTGTACTATATTGTCGTCGTCAAAACAACGTAGGACGTGGATAATTGCGTCACAATCACGTATGTTGGCCAAGAATTTATTTCCTAATCCTTCGCCTTTGCTGGCACCTTTGACCAGACCTGCGATGTCCACAATCTCCACCGTAGTGGGAATGACACCCCGTTCAGGGTGACACAGTTCGCCGAGTTTAATCAGTCGCTCGTCTGGTACGTTAATAACTCCAACGTTAGGTTCTATTGTACAAAAAGGGAAGTTGGCTGACTGTGCTTTAGCAGAACTCAGACAATTGAAAAGGGTTGATTTTCCCACGTTTGGCAACCCTACGATACCACATTGCAATGCCATAGATGTGTAAATATTGACAAATTTTATGCAAAGGTACAAAAAAATTTGCAAATCACCAAAAAAAGTAGTAACTTTGCACAAATTATATCAAAAAGTGCACGTGCGTGTGAGTGCAACGATGGAAATATGAGGTAAAAGTGACAGCAAATTCAATCTAAAAGTAAAACAATATGAAAAAAGCATTAAACAAACAGACGGCTCCCAAAAGTGTTATGCCGGAGCGTATTATTCAATTTGGTGAAGGTAATTTCTTACGTGCCTTTGTTGACTGGATTATTTGGAATATGGACGCTAAGACGAACTTCAACGGTTCGGTGGTAGTGGTTCAACCTATTGAAAAAGGTATGGTAGATTGGTTGAACGGTCAAGATTGTCTTTACCATGTCAATCTGCAAGGCCGCTTGAATGGTGAGGCTGTTAACTCATTAGAGCGTATTGATGTTATCTCTCGTGCCTTAAATCCGTACAGTCAAAACGCAGCCTTCATGGCATTGGCTGAGCAACCGGACATTCGTTTCGTCATTTCTAACACCACAGAGGCCGGTATCACATTTGATCCGAACTGCAAATTTGCCGATGCTCCAGCCAGCAGTTACCCCGGTAAACTGGTTCAACTGCTTTATCGCCGCTACAAAACATTTAACGGCGACCCCAAGAAAGGCTTGATTTTGATGCCTTGCGAATTGATTTTCCTGAATGGTCACCACTTGAAAGAGTGCATCTTCCAATATATTGAGTTGTGGAAGAATGACCTTGGTGCCGATTATGCCGGATTTAAAGAGTGGTTTACCAAGTACAACTATGTTTGTGCAACATTGGTGGACCGTATCGTTCCCGGTTTCCCACGTAAAGATATTGCCGCAATCCAAGAGAAAGTGGGCTACAATGACAATTTGGTTGTTCAAGCCGAGATTTTCCACCTGTGGGTAATTGAGAAACCTGAGAATATGTCTATTGATGAGTTGCGTAGCGAATTCCCCGCAGACAAGGCAGGTTTGCACGTGCTGATTGCTGAAAGCGAGAAACCTTACCACGAGCGCAAAGTGACTTTGTTGAACGGTCCTCACACTGTTTTGAGCCCGGTTGCTTATTTGAGTGGTATCAATATTGTTCGTGATGCTTGCAACCATGAAGTGATTGGTAAATATATCCACAAAGTGCAATTTGAGGAATTGATGGAGACGCTGAATCTGCCTATGGACGAGTTGAAACAATTTGCTTCTGATGTTTTGGAGCGTTTCAATAATCCGTACGTTGATCATGCAGTAACGAGCATTATGCTGAACTCATTCCCGAAATTTGAGACTCGTGACCTGCCGGGATTGAAGGTTTATCTGGAGCGTAAGGGCGAGTTGCCAAAGGGTCTGGTTCTTGGTTTGGCTGCCATCATTACTTATTACAAAGGCGGTGTTCGTGAAGACGGTGCTCCTATTGAGCCGAACGATGCCCAAGAGATTATGGACTTGCTTAAACAACTGTGGGCAACCGGTGACACCCGCAAAGTAGCTGAGGGTGTTCTTGGTGCAACAGATGTTATCTGGAAAGAGAGCAAGCAAGACTTGAATAAGGTTCCCGGTCTGACCGATATGTTGGTTGGTTTCCTGAATGATATTCAAAAGAAAGGTATGTTAGAAACCGTTAAATCGATTCTCTAATGACTCAAATACTGAAGATTAATCCTGCCGACAACGTGGTTGTAGCCATTCAACCTCAGTCGGCAGGTGCCGTTTTAGAAGTGGACGGCTGCCAAATAACTGTTTTGGAAGATGTTCCGGCAGGTCATAAGATAGCTATCTGTGATATTCACGAGGGGGAGAATGTAATCAAATACGGATTCCCCATCGGTCACGCCAAGGAGGATAAGAAAGCCGGAAGTTGGATGAACGAAAATAATATCAAGACCAATTTGGAAGGCTTGCTCAGTTATGAGTATCACCCGCAACAGGTTGTCTTGAATATTGCCGATGAAAAGAGAACTTTTATGGGCTATCGTCGCAAAGACGGTCAGGTCGGAATCCGTAACGAAGTTTGGATTATTCCTACCGTTGGTTGCGTAAATGGTATTGTGAATAAGTTGGCAGAACGTCTGCGCGAGGAGACAGGTGCAAACAATATCTTCGCTTTCCCGCATAACTATGGTTGCTCCCAATTGGGTGATGACCACGAGAATACCAAAAAGATTCTTCGCGATATGGTTCACCACCCTAATGCCGGTGCTGTTTTAGTGGTTGGTTTGGGTTGTGAGAATAACCAGCCGGATGTTTTTGAGCAGTTCTGTGGCGACTATGACAAAGAACGTATCAAGTTTGTGGTTAGCCAAAAGATTGAGGGTGACGAAGTGGAGTATTGTATGCCTATCTTGAGAGACTTGTATGCCAAGACGAAAGAAGATAAACGTGTTGCTTGCCCGATGAGTGAATTACGCGTAGGTTTGAAATGCGGCGGGTCAGACGGATTTAGTGGTATTACTGCCAACCCGTTATTGGGTGTATTCAGCGATTGGCTGGTAGCCCAAGGCGGTACAACCATCTTGACCGAAGTTCCTGAGATGTTTGGAGCAGAGACTATTTTGATGGACCGCTGTGCTGACAAGGGCTTGTTTGACCAAACGGTTAGCCTAATCAATAATTTCAAGGATTATTTCTTGAGTCATGGTGAACCGGTAGGCGAGAACCCGAGTCCCGGCAATAAGGCAGGTGGTATTTCCACATTGGAAGATAAGGCTTTAGGTTGCACTCAGAAATGTGGCAAATCGCTTGTCCGCGGTGTGATGGCATACGGAGAGCGATTGAAAACGAAGGGACTGAATTTATTGTCAGCTCCGGGTAATGACTTGGTTGCAGCTACGGCTTTGGCTTCTGCCGGTTGTCATATTGTGTTGTTCACAACCGGTCGTGGCACCCCATTCGGCACGTATGTTCCTACGATGAAAGTGTCCACCAATAGCAATTTGTACAAGAATAAACCGCAATGGATTGATTTCAATGCCGGTGTTATTGCAGAGGGAGAGGCGATGGACGATGTTGCTCGTCGTTTCACGGATTATGTTATCCAAGTGGCTAATGGTGAAGAAGTAAATAACGAGAAGAATGGTTACCACGAGATAGCCATCTTTAAGACCGGTGTCACCCTTTAAGTATATACTTGATGTGTTATCTCCAAGGACCTGTCCTGCTTGTGGACAGGTCCTTGCTGATGAAGAAGAGTTATGTCCTGACTGTGTTAACCATATTCAGCGCACGGAACAAGCGTTAAACAGGGACAATAGTACGGAAGATATATTTAGAAACCTGCCTCATTTTGTGTATGGCGGTTGTTGGGCTTTTTATGTGAAACAAACCTATTTCCAGTTATTGATTCACAATGCTAAATTTGGGTTAGGTAACCCTGAATTGTTGCGTTATCTGGGGCGAATAGCAGCTCGAGAATGGGAAGAAACAGGTTTTTTTGATGGCATCGATTATATAGTTCCTATACCTCTCCATTGGAGACGTTTGCGGGAACGCGGATTTAACCAAAGCGAGTATATTTGCAAGGGATTGTCGGAGGTGCTGAATATCCCGATAGATACGACTCATTTGACACGAGAGAGGTATAATAAAAAGCAGTCCCAATCGTCTTTTCACGAGCGTCTGTCTGCCGTGCGTGGTATTTTTTCATTGAATCACCCGGAGGAGTGGTATGGTAAAACGATTATGATAGTAGATGATATTCTTACCACCGGTTCCACGTTGAAAGCGGCTATCGAGACGATGAAAGAGGTCTATAATTCACGAATTGTAGTATTTGCGTTAGCAAAAGCCAAATAATGCAAATAAAATTTGCATATTTAAGAAAAAAACATTATTTTTGTACCCTATTAGAAAAAGCGTCAAAGACGTATCTCAACAATGACTCAAAAGTATGATTTCCTCATTATCGGTGGCGGAGTAGCCGGAATGAGTTTTGCACTCAAAGTAGCGCGTACTCAAAAGTACAAAATTGCCCTATGCTGTAAGACGACATTGGACGAGGCGAACACAACCAAAGCACAGGGTGGCATAGCCAGCGTAACCAATTTGTTGGTAGATGATTTTGAAAAGCACATTCATGATACGATGGTTGCCGGAGATTGGATTAGTGACCCGGCAGCGGTGGAGCAAGTCGTTCGTAATGCTCCCAAACAGATTATGGAATTGGTGAATTGGGGTGTTAATTTCGATAAGAAAACCGATGGTGATTTTGATTTGCACCGTGAGGGAGGACATAGCGAATTTCGTATTTTGCACCATGCCGATGATACCGGAGCAGAGATTCAACGCGGTTTGATGGAAGCGGTACGCAATAATCCTTATATCGATGTGTTGGAAAATCATTTTGCCGTTGAGATTATTACCCAACACCATTTAGGCGTTCGTGTTACTCGCCGCACACCGGATATTGAGTGCTATGGTGCCTATATTCTCAACCCCAAGACGAAGAAAATAGATACCTATTTGAGTCGTGTCACCTTGATGGCCACAGGCGGTACCGGGGCTATTTATGCCACGACCACCAATCCTGATATTGCCACGGGTGACGGTATTGCAATGGTTTATCGTGCCAAGGGTCAGGTGCAAGGAATGGAGTTCGTGCAATTTCACCCGACTGCCCTTTTCCACCCGGGGGAGACGCACCCTGCTTATCTGATTACGGAGGCGATGCGCGGATACGGAGGTATCTTGCGTTTGCCCAACGGCGAGGAGTTTATGCAGAAATACGATGAGCGATTGAGTCTGGCACCTCGTGACATTGTGGCACGCGCCATTGATAATGAGATGAAGATTCATGGTTTGGATCATGTTTGCTTGGACGTTACGCATAAAGACCCCGAGGAAACCAAACACCATTTCCCCAATATATACCAAAAGTGCCTATCCATCGGGATAGATATTACTAAGGAGTATATTCCTGTTGCGCCGTGTGCCCATTATATGTGCGGTGGTATCAAGGTCAATTTAGATGGCGAAAGTTCCATTCATCGTTTGTATGCTGTGGGTGAATGCAGTTGCACCGGCTTGCATGGCGGCAATCGGTTGGCAAGTAATAGCTTGATTGAGGCTGTCGTTTATGCTGACGCTGCGGCTAAACATAGTCTGAGTATGATTGAGAACTATGATTTTCACCCCAACATTCCGGATTGGAATGATGAAGGTACGCTGACCAACGAGGAAAAAGTGCTGATTAGCCAAGATATGCGTGAGGTGGGTCAGATTATGTCCACGTATGTGGGTATTGTCCGTAGTGACCTGCGTTTACGCCGGGCTTGGGAGCGTTTGGATTTGCTTTATGAAGAGACCGAAGACCTGTTCAAACGCGTTAAAGCCACGCGAGATATATGTGAACTGCGTAATATGATCAATGTGGGATACCTTATTACCCGTCAGGCTTTGGAACGCAAGGAGAGTAGGGGGTTGCATTATACGATAGATTATCCTCATAATCCTAATAATAACACCCGAGAAGTATGGTAAAAGCCATTGTGCTACATAGTGTTGTTCCCGTGCGCTGCGAACCGCGAGAAACGGCTGCACAAGAAACGCAATTACTCTTTGCAGAGACGTGTACCGTTCTCAGCGAATTAGACCGATGGATAGAGGTAAAAAACGATGCTGACGGACAACGTGGTTGGGTGGATCGTAAGATGCTGACGCGCTTGAGTTCTGCCGAGTGGAAGCAGGTGCGTGAAGCCAAATATGTGGCACGTGTCAAGATGCCGATGGCGTATGCTCTGAGCGTGAATAACGGACAAACTCTTCCTTTGACTGCCGGCACTTGTTTGCCCAATTATCACGAAGGTCAGTTTGAGTTATTGGGTGTGCCCTTTCGGATAGACCCGTCTATGGTGGCTGCCGAGCCGATGGAGATGAAGGAAATGAATTTGTTGGAGACGGTGCGTTTTTTCCTGAATATACCCTATTTGTGGGGAGGCAAGAATGCGATGGGCTTGGACTGCTCCGGTTTTACACAAGTGGTGCTATCGCTGTTTGGACATTCGCTACTGCGTAATGCGAGTGAGCAAGTTCGGCAGGGACGACCAGTCAAAAGTTTGAAGAATGCTCAAATAGGCGACTTGGCTTTTTTTGACCACGAGGACGGCAAGATTAGCCATGTTGGTTTGCTGTTGGATAACGAGCGCATCGTGCATTGTAGCGGTCGTGTGAAAGTGGAAAAAGTCGATGAACAGGGCATTTTTTCTGTGGAAAGCGGCAATACTTACACGCATCATTTAGTAGCCATTCGGCGATATTCTTAAGTCTTTTTAGTCGAGGGTCGGCCGACACTCGGTCGACACTCTCTCGACACCCCCTACCCCCACTCAGTAAGGGGGATGGGAAACTGGGGATATAAGCTCTTTTCCCAACGATTAGAGCGCCATCGGCTGACAAATGTACGATTATTAAGAATTAGGAGCCAAGATGCAGATGCAAATTGGTTCCTAATCCTATACTCATCCTATACTCATCGTATACTTACAGGTCGCTGACCTCAAAACTGACGATTATTAAGATTAATGTTACTTTCTATTCAAAATATATTGCTCATATCCCACCCATGCTGTCAACTTGGTATAAGCATCGTTTATTGTGACTATAATGGGGGTATTCTTGGGAATATAACTTGTTAAGCCTTCATCAATTCTATTAAATATAACCGTTACCTTTTGTCCATCTTGCATATATGTGCCAATTGCTCCATCAGTAAGATAACCTGTAGTTGTGAGTGATACAATCCCCCCATCTTGAAACTTTACAATAATGGTCGTTAATTCATCAATCGTTTTCCACTGAGAATCGACTAATTCTTTATTTGGTTCTTCATTGTTCTTTTCCTTGCAGGCAGTAAGTGTCATGGAGCAAAGTACCAATGCCATCATGACGAAAAATAAAATCTTTTTCATTGTTGTGTGAATTTTAGTCAATATTGATTGAGTAGTAATCTCTCATTAGAGTACTATTTTATATTTAGAAACGTTATTTTTATACAACCATAATCCACTTCATTACAATTGAGATACCTTAAGCGAATTTCGCGAATATCAGGATATTGTGTATATCCTACGTTAAACCACTCACCCCATATTCCATAATCGAATGTCGTTTTAGACAGGATGTTGTTTAGAAAATAATCGTATTCGTAGGTACGAGACTTTCCATCAAACGTAGCATATGGGTGAATGTCAGTGGTAATTAGAAAGGCAGGACCTGACTGAGCAGCAGAAAATAGCATTTGGGCATTAGTGGGTAATAAACATTTGTTTCCCATTTGGTTGAGCCATAATCGGGCTGTTTTAGGTGTCATCCCTCGATTTGAAACGCCATAGGTAATGTGTTTTAATGAATCGTTGTATACACATAATTGAATGGAGTCTTTTTGGTCACGATTGCGATAGGTATAATAGTATTCACGATTATAATTGGCAGATCTATCCACTAAAGAATATCCTTTTTCTTTCAATTTTCGGTCAATTACTGATATGGGGAAACCGCAAAGCGGAGTAAAATCTACAACGGTCAAATATTCAAAATGTTGATTCGTTTCAAAAGGAATAAACTCGTCATCAGATGTTCCAGAAAGTCGAGGGTCATCTTTCACTAAGTCACAAGCGCAACAAATGATGGTGCAAAAGGTTAAAAATAAAATTTCTTTTTTCATAATTTTAATTTTGTTTAATAATTAGTGCATCTTAACACAAAAAAGCGTGAACTTTCGCTCGCTTCATTTGATTCTTTGAGGTTCTCGACTACCATAGTGATCCAAATGTACGCACAAAAACTCACGCCAAAAGCGCGAGCGTGCAAAACCGTACTTGAATCACTATTAATTCTTGAAACTGTCGAGATTTCAAAGAATCAAGTTAGCGGATTACAACGCTATTT
Organism: Paludibacteraceae bacterium; assembly: GCA_024400275.1. Next base: position 18,466 of record JAKSMY010000039.1, read on the forward strand.
TTTACTATGTCTTGGCAGGGTCATGCCCTGCGGGAGAGGTTAGTTTTCTTTTTTCCTTATATATTTATAGTTGTTTTATATGGCTTTAGTCTCATTGGCGGGGAACTATGGTTATTGAATAAGAGATTGCATCTTCTTTAACAACATCTCTGTCGGTTCAAACAACGGTTTTATGTCATCTTCCGTCCAATCAAACAGATCATCGTAATCTCCAGTTAATCGCATCCGTTGCAAGTTGGATAATAGACGACCATCTTCTCCACTCAATAAACCTTTCTGCACAAAATCTCGTCCTATGCATAATATGACACCTGCATGAGATTTAACCATCAATTCACGTGATATCAACAAGGCAGAAGCCATATAATAAGCAGCATAATACAATCTATTGGCAGATAAAGTCCAATGCCCCATAGAAGCATTGTCCTTGGACTCTTGGAATGCCTTAAATGCCTTTTCTGTACGATATTCAATTATCAATTTGCGATCTTCTGCACTTAACATAAGCGTATTCCTTCTCGTTGAACATTTTGATATAATTCAGTAAACTTGCGACTGTGCCATTCTTGTTTACCATACATAACGGGGTTGATGGATTCTCCTAATCGCCACCCTAAACTAACAAACGGATACCCATACTTATCGTAATCTGAATTAGTTGGGTGCTCTGTATCTAACAACACCAA
>JAKSMY010000004.1 GCA_024400275.1 Paludibacteraceae bacterium
GGGGTTGCTTAACTCTTCGTTCACCCTTCGTTCACCCTTGCTTAACATAGGACACGTAAAATTATGAAAACAGAAGACTTTATAGAATTTAGGAAAGATCCCGAATTATGTAGAATAACGGGTGATGTTTTTCTTCGTTTCAGCACGTATCAGTTTAGTGACAGCGATACACTTAGTTTGACGTACGACTATCTGAACTGGCATAATTATAAGCTCAAACTTGGAAAGTTGCAAGCATCGAACTATAACAAGCAGATAGATATTACGGAATATGTCAAGAAAAGTAGTCATTATAGCAGTCTCAAATATAAGACGATGCGACGAATAGTGCAGTTCTTTGACAAGCATATAGATATAGTCCAAAACGGTGCTCCAAAGGCGAATGCTTTGTATGATGCGTTGTTCGGAAAGGGTAATTGGGAGAGGCAGTCTGCAATTGATAGTTGATAATTGATAGTTGATATTATGATAGATTACTATAGCGGAATAAATTTCATAGGCAGTCCCGAACTACCGCCCGAACCGGAAGAGACACCCCCCGACCCCCTCGATGAGGGGGAGGAGTGACACGGGGGAGGAGTGACACCCACAAAAACATGTATTATCGGATAGATACAGATATGATGCACGAAATGAGACTGCAAGGCAGAGAGGCGATGGTTTACTCTGCTCTGCTGTACCTGTGCAAAAATGCACCTTATACCGGCTCTTTGTCTGAGTTAGGTAACTTTTCTTGCTGTGGCAATAAAATGACAACCCTTCGTATGTTGTTAGCCTTAGAGAGAAAAGGTCTAATAAGTAGAGATAAAGATGGAATCAAGGTGTCTCAAAATGTTACGATAGCGTCTCAAAATGTTACGGCAGCGTCTCAAAATGTTACGATTTCCAAAAGAAAAAGTAACCAAAAAGAAAATATAAAAGAAAATAACGAAGTTAGTGTGTGTATTAACGCGCGCGAGGAAACACACACACCGGCTTCGCCTATAGAAGAAGTTATAAATAATTTATTTGACATGAACACGTTAATACCGTCAGACAGGGAGAAAGTGCCAGCCAACACGGGTTATTACAAGATAATCGTGACAGAGTTTGGCTATATGCGACCGAAGGAGTTTGTAGATGATTTTTACCTGCACTACAACGCGCACGGTTGGCCAAATGGTGGCAATAAGTTGGACTTGATGCGTTTTTGGATGACGCGCTACGTGCGACGTAAAGGAGCAAAAAAGCCCTCGCTGAGCGACTTAGAGAGAGCCGTAATGAAGACTTTTTTGGAGCAGATAGAGGAGCGTCTAATCGTGCGCCTGTTCAATGTAGTGCAGCAGTTTGAAGTGACGGAGCAGAAGATAATCTTTTACGTTCCGGAGCAGAACAAAAAGGACTTTATGGCATGGTTGGAAACATTGCCGCTGTTCACAATGCTGGAGGCGTATCACCGGACGGTGTATGTGAAATGATTATTTGAGGTCGATGGAGAAACGGAGGTTGAACATGCGGCCGGTGAGGTAGTTGGGAGATGCCCACTGGGTACCGTTGGCGGCAGAGACCCAATAATACGAGTTGACATTACGCCAGCCTGCCAGGTTGAAGACCTCAAAATAGATAGACCACTCCGCTACATGTTGTGCAGAAGGTTTACGCATAAACTTGTCCGTAGCCGCCGAAAAAGTACGGCTGGCTCCCACATCAATACGTTTATAGATGGGCAAATGGTCCAAATAACGTAATTCTTCGTTCCGCGGATAGCCAAAAGGTAAGCCCTCGGAGAAGATGAACTTGAGGTGCAATTTGTATTGAGGCAGTTTGGGAATATAATCCTGGAAGAAGAACGTCAGTGCCCAACGCTGTTCCTGCGGCGAGGGAAACCAACCACGGTGGTAGGGGTCGTTCAGCATTTGCATTCGACTACGCATACAAGAGAAAGAGACCCACGAATCAACTCCGGGAACCAATTCGCCATAGAGTTTGAGGTCTAATCCCAATGTATAGCCCCGCGAGTCGTTCCTGCCCGAATAGCGTACACGTACGTTTTCCACGGTGTAACTAATCATTCTATCGGTATATTTGGCATACGCCTCTGCGGTAAACTTGAAGGGCCGTCCCCACGCACGGAAATAATAATCCACGCCCAAAACGGCATGTACGGAACGTTGCGCCTTGATATTATCATTCAGTCGCACGCGTGTAACTCCGTGTTGGATAACGGTGTCACGCAATTCCTTGTAGAAAGGAGCTTGATAATACAATCCTGTAGCCAACCGGAAAGAGAAATCACGTTTCCACCCTGGAAGCCAGACCAAAGAGACACGTGGCGACACAAGGACTTCGTTCGTGTAAGTCCAATAATTAAGTCTTGCGCCCCCCGTCAGAATGACATTTCCTTGTGTTGTGGACCATTTATAGGAGTCCTGCAAATAAGCCTCTATACGCCCTGACTGCATTGTGGTTTGTCCTTTTTGCGTATAATACAAGTCCATCGATTTGGTCCGATTAGGCATAGAATACCCCATTGAATCACGCCACTCCCATTCTGAAATATGGTCTTGAATAAGTTCGACTTGTCCGCTTAATCCCCAAGTGAAGGTGTTTCGGTCACGTTTCCACTGTCCTGTGTGCGCGAAGTTAATAACGCCTGCTTGCAAACGATTTCGGGCATGTTCGTGCGAAGTACCCGTTCCTAAGACTCCGCTATAAGAAGTAGGTTGCGAAATAGCCTCGCCTTCTTTAGCAGGGTGCGAGCCATCGCCCGATTGTTCGGAAAGGACATATTCTCCCCTGATATCGTACGTTTCCTGCTCACGCGTATAAAAGCCGTTGATGTTAAAACCTATCTGCACTTCGTCATTGATTTTGCCTGTTGTCCCCAACGAAGCAAAAGCCGTCAGGAAGTGGTCTTTTTCCTGCCCCTCGTACCAAATGGTCTTGTTCAGTCCTGTTTGTCCGCCAAAACTCTCGGACATCGAGTCCGGCCGGAACGAATAATCGTTGTAAGATACGTTGCCGAGAAAAGAGAGTTCCCAGATACCCCCATGTCCTCTCTGCAAGGGAGGTATTTTCCACGTCATTTGGGTTTGGTAATCCACATAATTGGGCTGATAATTACCTTTTGTCGGCAAAGCACCCAGCATATATTTGGAGGTTTTATAACGAATGCCGTGCATATAAGACTGTGTGCTGTCCCCCCACCCTACGTACGCATTTGCGCCGAGCAGAGAGACGGATAGGTTGGATTCAAACTTGGTCGGCCGTTTATACCGAATATCCAGCACCGACGACATCTTATCACCAAATTGGGCACCAAATCCGCCGGCGGAAAAATCAACCGACTCCACCATATACGGATTAACGAAAGACAAGCCTTCCTGCTGTCCGGAACGAATCAGCAAGGGGCGATGCACTTCAATGCCATTGACATAAACCGAGTTTTCGTCAAATGAGCCCCCACGGACGTTGTACTGCGTAGATAATTCATTGTTTTGGCTAACTCCGGCAAAGGTGATTAGGAGTGATTCGATACTTCCTCCTGTGGCATCCGGCATAAGGCGCACCACTTCAGCCGAAGTGTGGTCCATCATGTCCGTCTGCTTTTTTATGCCTTTTATTTCGACCTCCTGCAGCAGTTCGGCATCGGCAGGAAGGACGACATTTACATTGATAACATCTTGTGCAGTAAACAGTTGCTGTCTAATCGTGGTATATCCAATCATGGAGTAAGAAATCGTGACTGTATCGGACATATCCACAAGGAGGGAATAATAACCGTTTTTATTGGTTGCGGTACCGTTGGTAGTGGTTTCAACATAGACATTAGCCAATTCAATGCCCACGTTTTGTTCGTCAAGAACATAACCGTAAACGCGCGCAGTACGGGCATACAGCGAACATGTTATGAGAAGAAGAAATATAATGTTCAAAAAACGTTTCATAGCAATATCATGTTAGGACTATGTTAGGACTTGGACCCGACAAGGGATTTGATTTCAGATAGACGGTTGAGTGCCTCCAGCGGAGTAAGATTATTGATATCCAATGTTGTTACGGTATCGCGGATTTGCTCAAGGACGGGATCGTCCAGTTGGAAGAAGGACAGTTGCATTCCCTCCGGGCCACGAACCGTGGCTTTGCCGGCACCTATTTGCGTTTTGTTGGCAGGAGAACTGTTTTTCTCCAAATCGTGAAGGATTTGTTCCGCCCTTGCGACAATAGTTGTCGGCATACCAGCCAAACGTGCCACATGAATACCGAAACTGTGTTCCGAGCCGCCGCGAGCCAATTTACGCAAGAAAATAACCTTGCCATCGACTTCCTTGACCGACACATTATAGTTACGAATACGAGAGAACGATGTTTCCATTTCGTTCAGTTCGTGGTAGTGCGTAGCAAAGAGCGTCTTGGCGTGAAAACGAGACTCGTGGATATACTCCACAATCGCCCAAGCAATCGATATACCGTCGTAGGTGGAAGTACCACGTCCCAATTCGTCAAAGAGGACCAACGAGCGTTCAGAGAGGTTATTCAGAATAGACGATGCCTCGTTCATTTCAACCATGAAAGTAGATTCTCCCAAAGATATATTGTCCGAAGCGCCGACGCGCGTAAATATCTTATCTACAATACCGATTGAAGCCGAATCGGCAGGAACGAAAGAACCTATCTGCGCCATCAAAACGATAAGTGCCGTTTGGCGCAAGAGTGCGGATTTACCCGCCATATTAGGTCCGGTAAGAATAATAATCTGCTGAGAAACCTCTCCCCTGCCCTCTCCCGAAGGCGAGGGAGTGAGATTGTTGGACAGATAGATATCGTTAGGCACATAACTCTCGCCGACAGGCAGTTGTTGCTCGATAACGGGGTGTCTTCCCTGCTTAATGTCAATGATAAGCGAATCGTTCACATCAGGGCAGATATAATGATTTTTCGCTGCAACCGCTGCAAACGACAACAAGCAGTCCAATTGAGCCAACACATTTGCATCTACCTGCATAGCCGGCACATAATCGGACATGGCAAGAACGAGTTCGTTGTATATCCTATTTTCCAACACCTGAATCTGCTCTTCGGCAGATATTATCTTTTCTTCATATTGTTTCAGTTCCTCCGTTATATAACGTTCGGCATTTACCAGAGTCTGCTTTCTAATCCACTCAGCAGGCACTTGATCCTTGTAGGCATTACGCACTTCCAAATAATAGCCAAAGACATTGTTATAGCCTATTTTGAGGGAGCTGATGCCCGTTTGTTCTATTTCCCGTTGCTGAATACGCAGGAGATAGTCTTTTCCGTTGGATTGGATATCCCGCAGTTCGTCCAAATCTTGCGATATACCGCGTGCAATCACGTTAGGGCGACCTGATACGGCAGGCGGATCAGGCGTGATGGTTGTTTCTATGCGATGGCGTATCTCAGCACAAAGCGTTATTTGTTCGCCAAGAAGTGACAAATAATCATTGTCCAAAGCACTCTCGCAAATACGTTTAACCGGTTCAAGGGCGTGCAAAGCCGTTCCTAACTGTACCATATCCCGAGGCGAGATACGTCCTGTGGCTATTTTAGAAACGATACGTTCCATATCCTGAACCCGACTTATTTCCTGTCTAATCGTGTCGCGTTCGTCCGGGTGACGGAAGAAATACTCTACCACAGACTGCCTATTGCGAATCGAGCGTATTTCCTTAAGCGGAAACGATAACCAGCGGTGCAACAAGCGTCCTCCCATTGGCGAGACAGTATCATCCAAGACATCAAACAATGTTTTTGCGCCTTCTGAATTACCGCCAATCAGTTCCAGATTGCGAACGGAGAAACGGTCTAACCAGACGTAACGGTCTTCTTCAATGCGTGAAAGGTGCTGAATATGTCCCGTTTGCAAATGTTGCGTAATGTCCAAATAATGCAAGATAGCCCCTGCAGCAATAATACCATTGGGTAAATCCTGTATGCCAAAACCTTTCAGGTTCTGCGTTTGGAACTGCTTGAGGAGCCTATCTTCAGCCGACTGTGGCGTTAGCATCCAATCTTCCAACTCAAATGTAAAATAGCGGTTACCAAAGTTAGCCTCAAACTGCTCTTTCCGTCCACGTAAAAAGAGCACTTCCTTGGGGGCAAAATTAACCAGCAGTTTATCAATATAGTCGGCTGTGCCCTCTGCTACCAGAAATTCTCCCGTAGATATATCGAGGAAGGCAATACCTGTGGTATTTTTGGCAAAATGCACACAGGCGAGGAAGTTATTTTCTTTTTGTTGCAACGTAGTATCGGAATAACTGACTCCGGGTGTAACCAACTCGGTGACACCGCGTTTGACCAGTTTCTTGGTCAGTTTGGGGTCTTCCAACTGGTCACAAATAGCGACACGCAGTCCAGCCCGCACCAACTTAGGAAGGTAAGTGTCCAAGGCGTGAAAAGGAAAGCCTGCCATGTCAATAGCTGCAGCCGTTGAGCCTCCGTTGGAACGATGTGTCAGTGTGATGTTCAGTATTTTAGAAGCTCGAACAGCATCTTCACAGTATGTCTCGTAGAAATCTCCGCAGCGAAAAAGAAGCATCGCATCAGGGTATTGTTCCTTGATGTCACGAAACTGCTTCATCATCGGTGTATCTTCCTTATTTGCCATTTTGCATTTCAATTAATTTATGATAATATCCGTTTTTAGCAAGTAAGTCATCGTGTTTGCCCTGTTCAACGATTTGTCCTTCATGCAGCACACAGATAAGGTCTGCATTGCGAATGGTGCTGAGTCGGTGTGCTACCACCAAAGTGGTACGGTCGCGCATCAAGTGCTCCAAAGCCTCCTGCACTAATTTTTCCGATTCCGTGTCAAGGGCAGAAGTAGCCTCATCAAGAATAAGAATAGGCGGGTTTTTCAGGATTGCACGTGCGATTGAAATACGTTGGCGTTGTCCGCCGGATAAGCGGGAGCCACGGTCTCCTATATTGGTTTGGTAGCCTTCCGGTGTGGAGATAATGAAGTCGTGTGCGTTGGCTATCTTGGCCGCAGCGATGACCGCTTCTTCCCACGTTTGCCCGTTAGGAGCAGGTTTGGTGGTATCAACGCCGAAGGTTATATTGTTGTAGAAAGTGTCGTTGAACAGGATTGCTTCCTGATTAACATTTCCCATAATGGCACGCAGGTCGCGTGTAGAAACATCACGAATATCCACTCCGTCTATTTGTATTGCTCCCTTAATGACATCGTAGAATCTTGGCAGAAGGTCCGCCATTGTTGTCTTACCCGAGCCGGACTGTCCGACCAAAGCCACCGTTTGACCTTTGGGAATAGTGAGGTTAATATTTTGCAGAACAGGACGATCTTCCTGGTAGTGGAAAGAGACATTGCGGTATTCAATCTTGTCCTTGAATTCCTTTATAGGCAAAGGCAGTTCTTTCTCCACGATAGACGATTCGGTGGCTAATATCCGGTCTATGCGCTCCAACGAAGCCATACCCTTACGAATGCTATAGACGGCTTTTGTCAAATCTTTTGCGGGGTTGATGATGCTGTAGAAGATGACCAAATAGTATATGAACGTAGCCGCATCTATCGTTGAATGGTCGGCAAGAATCAAGCCACCTCCGTACCAGAGCAAGACTGCAATCAGTGTTGTGCCCAAGAACTCGGACATAGGATGCGCTAATTGATATTTGCGTTCGAGGGCGATAAAGGTGCGACGGGTCTTGTTGTTCAGTATATAAAAGCGTTCGCGCAGTTTATGCTCGGCATTAAATGCTTTTACAATACGTAAACCGCCCAGTGTTTCTTCTATTTGGGTGAGTAAATCGGCGGTCTGTTCCTGTCCCTTGGTAGAACGACGCTTGAGGCTACGCCCCACCCAACCGATGAACCAACCGGCAGTAGGCAGCAGGAAGAGAACAAATAAGGTTAGTTGCCAAGACAAAGAGAAAAGGGTGATGAGATAAATAAGAATCATAACAGGATCCTTGAAAATCATCTCCAACATTGCCATGATAGACACCTCTACTTCGACTACGTCATTGGTCATTCTTGACATAATATCACCCTTACGTTCTTGTGTAAAGAAGCCGATAGGCAGGGACACAATCTTGTTATACAGCGATTGGCGCAAATCACGCAGGACACCTGTCCGAATAGGAATCATGTGGTAGGAGGCGAAGTAAGCACAAGCACATTTCAATGCAGTCATGGTCACTAAGAAAGCTCCCAAAAGAAAGAGAACATATCCTGAGCCATGCACTTCTATTTGACTTTGCAGCCAATAGAACACGTTATTCTTGATTGCGTCAAACAGTTCATTGAAACTCATGGCAGACGTTATCGTGATGTATTCCGTATCCGCTGCTGCCAAACCAAACAATATTTGGAGTACAGGAATGATTGCCGCAAAGGAGAATAACGACAAGATAGTTGACAATAAGTTAAAGATAATGTTCAGCGCCAAATGAATCCTATATGGTGGAATAAAGCGGCGTAATAGTTGTAAGAAGTCCATGTTGTTATTTTTCAGAATGTAAATTTTCGTTTATATACTGGTGTATTTGCCTTATTAAGTTGGTGTCGTCCAGCACTTCGATAGAGATAGGCAGAGGTCGCAGTTTTTTGGCAAGTGCAGGAGGAAGTTTCATATTTTTCAGTCTCATGTAGTCTTTTTCGGTTGTCAATACCACATCTACACTATCGGCACGTTCCGCGATAAGTTGTATATCGCGAGTTTTGAAAGAATAATGGTCCGGGTAGGTCATTGTTTGCACGGAAGGGCAAGTTTTGCGTACGTGTTCAATCAAGTATTCGGGGTGTGCAATGCCGGTAAGCAACAAGACACGTTTTCCGGCAGGCAATTCTGGATAGACAATACGCGAGAAACATAATTGCTGGAACACGGGGAGGTGTAATTTGGTATCTATAATGCGCTGGTCTATCGGGCGCATAGTTTCCGGACATTTCGTTACTACAATAGCGGAAGCACGCATGCTCTCATTCTTGTTATCGCGCAGACACCCCATCGGTAAGAAATAATCATCGATGTACAGCCGGTCGTAGGCAGTAAGGAGAATATAGTATCCGCATTTGAGTCTCCTATACTGATAAGCATCGTCCAAAATGACTACCTGTATATCAGGATATAATTTTTGCAGTTGATGTATTCCGTGTACCCGATCTGCACAAACCGCCAAAGGGATATGAGGAAATTTACTGTGAATTTGTATCGGTTCATCACCGATAGTTAATGCGGTTGCCGTTTTGTCCGCCAAGACGAAGCCGTGCGTTTTACGTTTATACCCCCGTGACAGCACAGCAACGTGATAATCATTTTGCAGGGTGCGAATCAGGTACTCGACAAAGGGTGTTTTGCCTGTTCCGCCTACCGCCAAGTTTCCCACACAGATAGTCGGTACCGAAACACGACTAACATGCAACAACCTGGTCTTGTACAGACCATTTCGCACGATACTGACAAGGGCATAAATGCCAGCCACAGGAGCCGAGAGAATTTGATACCAACGCATAGTGTTAGCGATTAATGTTTGTTTTAGCGAATGCTTATTTCAGGCATAAGTGCCATAATACGTGGTTTGGCGAAGCGAGTTTTCATTTTCATGATTATCTTATCTTCTTCGGACGTGTTATCCAATTCGTTCAGCAGTTCCTGCATAAAATCGACACGTTGTGGATAATAAGCCATCGTATAATGTTCAATGTTGGCTAGTTCGGCAGCCTTATTAACGGCATCGTCCATATTGCCGAGCGAATCCACCAGACCTTTAGCCAGAGCGTCCGTTCCGAGCCACACGCGTCCTTCCCCAATGGCTTTGACAGTATCTTGCGGCAGGCGGCGTCCTTCCGCACAACGAGAGGTAAATAACTCATAGCCTTGCTCCACCGTTGCCTGCATCATACGCTTTTCCTCGTCGTTCATTCCCTTTAGGACCATGTGAGAATCGGAATGACGGTTCGTACCTACCCCATCTATATCAATTCCTATTTTGTCGCGCAGTTTGGAAACGTCCGGAATCAAGCCGAAGATACCTATTGAGCCGGTCAAGGTGGTCGGTTCAGCGTATATGTAGTCGGCACCGCAAGATATATAGTATCCTCCGGACGCAGCATAATCGCCCATCGAGACGACAACCGGTTTGCCCTCCTGACGCACTGTTTGCAGCGCGTGCCATATCTGTTCACTGGCGTTGGCACTGCCTCCGGGGCTGTTGACGCGCAGTACAACGGCTTTGATGTCTTTGTTTTTGGCTATTTTTTTGATGTTTTTAATCATCTTGGTTCCGACAATGCCGTCCCCTTCTTCATCTGTTATCTCGCCTTCGGCATATAAGACGGCTATTTGGTTTTCCGCCTTGTTGTTCGGGCGTTTTACCAAACTCATCTGGTTTGTGGAGAGGAGGTGATAATCCTCAACCCCCGTCAAATCACGCAGCACGCTGTCCATATCATGATACCGATAGGCTTTTTCGTCCACCAAGCCTCTGGTTATGTAATCGTCCGCCGTCATCCAATCCATCGTTTCGTCGGCATAATTATTGAGTTGTTGCACGGTCAGTTCACGACTTTCCCCCACGGCGTTGCATATAACGGACCACGCTCCGTTAAGGAAATGCAAGGTCTGCATTTTGTCGGCATCGGACATTTTGGTGCAGAAATACGGTTCCACGGCAGATTTGAACGTGCCCACTTTGAGTATATTCATTTTGATGCCGAGTTTATCCATCAATCGCGGATAATACAGTTTGACGGCAGCCAATCCGTGCCAGTCCAAGGAGCCCACCGGATTGATGTAGATACGGTCGGCGACAGAAGCCACGTAATAATTCAGTTCGCCATAATGTTCCGCATAAGCAACGAGGAATTTTCCCGATGATTTGAAGGCTATTAACTCGTCACGCAGTGCTTTGGCAGATGCCATCCCCATATTGAATGAGCCCCCGGATAAGAGAATACCCTTGATGCGGTCATCCGTTTTTGCCAAGCGTATATTGCCGATTAGTTCGTCCAAGCCCACCGTCTGATCCGATATACCACCCGTCATGTTCATCAACACATCCAACGGGTTAGGTTCGGCAGCCTGTTCGACGACGGTGCCCTCCATCTGGAGTTGATAAACGGTTTCGCTCTCCAATTTGGTTTCCTGTGTAGCCAACCATTTATCGCCCACAAGGGCACCGAGAATGACGCTGACTAAAAGGTAGATTAGCATAAAGACGCATAATCTGTACAAACACCCATGTTTTCTACGAGGTTGAGCAACCTCTTCGTTTCTTCGGAATAGTCTCATATTTGTTTTTATTCTTAATTTTTAATTCTTCATTGCTTAGAACGGATACCCGATAGCGAAGTGCAGCGCACAATCCCTGTTCCAGGATAATCCGTTGCCCACGGTGCGCCATTGTTTTCCGGCATCCAGCAGTTCGGGGTCATGCAGTCGTACGCCCATATCCAGACGCAAGATAAGGAAACTAAGGTCAAACCGCAACCCTACACCGTAACTAACGCCCAGTTGTTTGTAAAAAGTATTCCAGTGGAACGTGCCGCCGGGTTGGGAGGCATAACCATGTATCGTCCATATATTGCCGGCATCGACAAAAGCGGCGGCGTGAATAAATTTCCACAAACGCAGCCTATACTCGGCACTCAGGTCCAGGCGTATATCGCCGGCTTGGTTGTCATAATCGATGTGGTAGTCGTCCCCGACGTATGAGCCCGGTCCGAGGGCACGGGCCGTCCAGCCGCGCACACTGTTGGCACCGCCGGCGAAATATCTTTTTTCAAAAGGTACGGCATCCGAGTTACCGTAAGGCATTACCAATCCTACTGCGCCACGGAAGACGAAGCGGTTGTTTTCGTCAATAATGTGATGGCCGGTAAACATAAAATCAAACTTGGCGTACTGTGAGAAAAGTATATTACCCAGTTTGTATTTGCCCTCGTCGTCGGTAGTGAACTTGGCCACCTTAGCCAGAGCCTGCAGGGCATTACCGGCTGTTTCGACGGATATACTGAAAGTACCGTATGAACGGTAAGGCATACGTGCGTTGAACGATGTATAATTAACCTGATACCCGAATGCGGCAATAAAGTGGTCCTCGTAGGAATATTTGAGCAGGTTGGTTGACTTGAAGAATTTTTGTTTGAAATCGGCGTCTATATAAGGCAAGTACACGTAACTGATGTCCGCAAAGCGTATATTATGCGACCATCGCGCGTTACTGTACCTGTGAATAGCATAACTGAGAGCAGCATTACCGATGACGCGGTTAAATTCACCGGGTCGGTCCTGATAGCGTCCTTCCAGTTCCAATTTAAGTTTATTGGGGAATCGCAATCCGGCATTCACCAGAGCCTCGATAGCTCGGCCGCCGCCTTGTCGCCATTCATAGCCGCCTCTCATTTTGATACTCAGTTCCTCGGCTCCGCGGAAGATATTTCGGTTGGTGTACCCCACTTCGGCGGCTATGCCCCAGTCGCCGCTGGTATAGGTACCTTCTACCTGTGCGGCCACGGAATGCAGTTTCTGCCGACTGAGCACGATATGACATTCGAGGGAGTCATCTGCCACTTGGTGGAATGATATATCGACGTATTTGATTACGCCAAGAGCATTGAATATCTCGTAGGTACGGTTAACGCGCCGTTGGTCAAAGATGTCACCCGGACGAATTCTGGTGTTGTGCATCAGGACACGGTTACGGAGCAGTTGTTTGCCGTAGTAAGTAAAAGAGTATTTACCCTGTTGAACGGTGGTTACCTGCAGACTGTCGGGAGCATAATTAGGGTCAAAGTCGGTATAGAAGCAGACCCGAGAGACGGTATAGGTGCGGAAGACATGCCGGTAGAGGCTGTCGGTGGAGTCGTTGAGTGGCGGCTGCACGTTCATGACGACATCTACTTTATGGTTTTCCTGTGTACTGTCCGCTTCAAATCTCAGCATTTCTTTTTCGAAGTAGAAATAACCGTGTGCCCGCATTTCCGTTTCGATACGTTTGCGTTCTTCGTTCAAGACATCGGCATCGAACAACATTCCCGTTTTCATTTTTGTCCGTCGTTCGTTATGTGCGATGCCCAGGAGGTAGGGGTTCGTTATATTGTAGTTGACTGTTCTCAGGTTGTACGGTTTGCCGGTTGCAATGTTGTATGTCAGGTTCAGTTTACGTTTTTTGATTTGTTTGGCAGTATCCACGACGGCATCGAAATATCCCTTGTTCTGCATGGCTTTAGTGAGGTGGTACATGCTTGCAGAGGTCAAGTCTTCGTTGTATATTTCGGGAGCTTCCCCCACGCGGTGAGCATTGCGGGCAAGCACTTTGTTGCATTTTTTGGTAGTATCCGAAGGGGCGGTGTTGTAAATATGCAGTTGTAATTTCCAGAAGCCGAGAATCTCGGTATTGGGTTTTTGCCGCAGGTAGGTGCGTAATTCGGAAGGGTCCACGTCTTTATTGTCCTCGACGTTGACCTTGACTTTGTTGAGTAAATACTTATCTTCGGGAACAAATTTAGTGACATTGCAAGCCGAAAGGAGCAGCATAAATACTGCGGAAGAGATGAATGTACTATAAAAGCCCTTTTTCTGCATATTAAATTCGGGCACAAATATACAACAAAAAATTGATATACGCAAATAATTGAGTAACGAAATAGATTTTTAATCTATAGATGAATGATTTTTAGTTTCTGTTTCTGTTTTGATTTGGTGTCAATCGAGTTTGGCACGGATTTTGCGTTGGTGTCTGTGCAGGGTTGCGGAAGCAACGACGCTTCGCTCCCTGCTCATAACCTAACTATTAAAATTTATATATTATGTTACCTGTTATCAAACTGAACGACACCAACCGGATGTCTAATTGGTGGAACGATTTCTTTAGTGAGAGTTGGCCCAATCTGCGTCTAAGTTCTCTCTCGTCACCTGCTGTCAATATAGCCGAAGACGAGGAACATTATCATGTGGACATAGCGGCTCCGGGCCGGAGCAAAGAGGATTTTCAACTTCACTTGCAAGACCAGCGAACGCTATTGGTTACTCTGCACCAGAAAGAGCAGAAATGCGACAAGAAAGAGGGCTGCAAAGTGATTCAACGCGAGTTCTGTCTCACCCGATTCGAGCAGACCATTTCCCTGCCGGAAGATGTGGACACCGAACAGATCAAAGCCAAAATGGAACATGGTGTACTGCACATCACCCTGCCCAAGATGGACGAAGAAAAACGACTCAAGAACTCCAAAATGATTGAAATAGCATAAATAGAAAAAGACCGAGGAATCGGTCTTTTTTATGAGGCAAAAACAAAGGACGAGAGACAAAACTTACTGTTTTTAAGATTAGGGAGCGAAATGCGTTGTGCACTTTGCCCCCTAACCGTTCGTTCATCCTATACTCACCGTTCGTTCACAGTCCGCTGACCTCAGAACTTACTATTTTTAAGACAACAAAGATTAGTGATAAGTAATTTCAGACCAAACAGAACATTGCATACAACGTCCCTGTTCACAACATGTTTGATAAAGATGAATAAGCGCCTGCGTATCGGCAGCATCAATAACGGATTGACCTAATGTCTGCCATTGGCGAATAATACGATTATCCTCTGCCGGCAGGTTGTGAAGCAAATCCAAAGCCTGCTGTTGACGATTGCGAGCATACAAAAAAGGTGTAACCACATTGATAAGAAGGCTATCTACACTACTCTTCCCCATACCAGTGGGCGCAAAGAACATACGTAATTCGTCCACGTTGGTCATTTCCATACATTGGCTAAGCAGGAACTCACTACGGTACAGGAGTTGTGCCAATTGCTCAACACGTACGGAAGGACGAGCCTGCGGACGAATACGTCCCTGTTTCCAAAGAGACGGCGACAAGGGTGTTAAATCAAACTTGGTACGCAGAAAAGCATATTCCTCATAGCGTTCATCTTCGGTACTGAGCAGTCCTGCCTGCCCCAGTAGTAAAGCTGTGAGTTGAGTCAGGTTATCACGATGCTTGGCGATAACGGACAAAGGCGTTGCCAAAGCCAACATTTCCATGGGGACTCCGTTGGTGTGAAAGCCAAAAGCATGTGCTAAAGAGATATAAAAAGCACTATTCCAATCATTATGCGAGACAGCCAATAGGCGTTGGATAGAATCAGTTTTGCAAGTCAGACGTTGGTGAAGAAGCGTATCCTTCCACCCCTTAGTAATCAGTGATGGTTGAGCCAGTAACTGTTGTGCACACTGATGTGTTGCCACCGCCGAATCCATCGTGGCAGCCTCACGCAGCAAGCAATCGATATAGTCCTGATTATCATCGTATTGCAACTCCAATTGCGGAATAGCATAGCCGGTGGTGGTAAAGACAGAACGGTCAGCGTGGCGAACAACATGCAGCAGCACAGCATCGTAAGCAGGGTCCGTATCGTGGTGGTGACGGTACCAATCACTGCCGGACACATGTATCTCTACCTGCCCGACTAACTCAACACCATCGATACGTAAATGTACATCGGTAAAATCAGGACCGGCATCGTGGTTATGATGTCCTGTGGAAAGGACTTCAACACGACGGCCGTCGGTAGTGAATTGCGGTCGGGACAAAAACAACCCTTTCTGCCAGATGTAATGTAAGAGAATCTCGTACATTATATGGTATCGATGAAGAATTTTTGCTTACGATTGAACATCAGAATGCCGATAATCAGCAATACAACCGTGCAAAGAACGGAATAGCCTAAACTAAACCATGAGAAAGAACCTGCACCAAAAGCACCAAACTTAAACGTCTCAACCAAAGGTGTCAGAGGGTTGATTAACATGATATGGTGCAGTGTGGGATTAGTAACGTACGACAGAGGATAAACAATCGGCGTGGCATACATCCACAAGGAAACAAACGTTCCAAAGAAATTGACTAAATCCTTATACTTAGTAGTCATAGACGAAACCATCAGTCCCAACCCTAACGCTATACCTATGAGGCACAACACGATAACAGGGAAGAGCAGCAAATACCAGTTAGGACAGAGGTGTACGCCTTTGGCGAAGACGAAATAGAGGTATACTGCGACAAAAGTGCTTAATTGCAGGCTGAAGCGGAAGAGTTTGCCCAAGCAGACGGAGACGGGTGTAACCAGTCGCGGGAAATAGACCTTGCCATACAGTCCGGCATTGGTGGCAAAGGTGGTGGAGGTAGAGGTCAGGCAGGTGGAGAAATACTCCCACAAGCAGATACCGGAGAGGTAGAAAACGGGTTGCGGTATATCATCGGTAGGTATATTGGCAATGCGTCCAAAGACAACCATATAAATAATCGTTGAGAAAATAGGCGAGATGAAATACCAGCCCATACCGAAGATGGTCTGTTTGAACTGGACGGTAATGTCACGTTTGACGAACAGCCACAAGAGGTAGCGTTTCTGCCAGACGGCTTTCAGTCCGAGCCCTTGTCGTTTGTCATGGGGCGAGATGACTGTGGTCCAATACATATTTTCGTTTTTCTTTCTCACTATACGGTATCCATGAAGGATTTTTGAACTTTATTAAATAACATTAAGCCAAAAATAAGCAGCACAATCATTGCCAGCAAGGCATAACCTAACCACAACCACGAGAACTGCCCTACTCCCAATAACGAGAACTTAATCGCCTCCATAATAGGCGTGACCGGATTGAGAGACATCGCAGTATGTAACGTAGGATTAGTAACCATCGACAAAGGATAAATAACCGGCGTGATATATACCCACAATGATACAATCTTGGCAAAAGCGATTTGCAGATCGCGATATTTAGTGGTCATTGATGAGAAAATCATGCCGAAGCCCACCGCCATCATTGCCAACATAAACATCAAAACCGGGAACAGGAGAATCTGCCAATGTATATGCAATTCCATTCCCTCCATAGGGTTGATTTTGTAGTATATGTAGAAAGCAAAGAAAATGGCCAGTTGGATTAAGAAGGACAGCACATTGACCGTAACCGCCACCAGAGGCATAATAATACGCGGGAAATAGACCTTGCCAAAGATGTCGGCATTACCGACAAAGGAGTTGCTGGTAGCAGTAAGGCTGGAAGCGAAATAGCCCCACACCGAGATACCCAGCAAATAGAACAAGGCAGGGGGGACGCCATCGGTAGGAATCTTGGCTACTCCGCCAAAGACTGCCACATAAACGATAACCGAGAGTACCGGTGTAATAAGAAACCACAACGGACCTAATATAGTCTGTTTGTATGCCGTCCGGAAGGAGCGCATAACGAACAGCCAATACATATCTCGATAACGCCAGATTTCCTTCCAATCCAAGGTCAGCAGATGGTCTTTAGGCGTAATCTCTATATTCCAATAGTCCTTATTTGGAGTTGCTTTTTCCATTTGCGGCTGCAAAGGTACAAAAAAAATCTCAAACAAGCAAAACTTTTTGAGATTTTTTATTGATGTAATGATAAAAAATGATGGATTGATGGGTTGATGGATTGATGGGTTGATGGATTGATGGATTGATGAATTGATGGATTGATGGGTTGCGTTAATGTCCGATACGGCCGGAGATGACAGACCAGTTGATTAAAGACCAAAGTTGGTCGACGTAATCCCCTCGACGGTTCCGGTAGTCCAAATAATAAGCATGCTCCCATACATCGATGGTCATTACGGGCTTCCAGCCGTGCCTGAGGGGATTATCATCGTTCTGCAGTTGTTGAACGGACAGCTGCCCATCATTGTCCACAACGAGCCACACCCACCCGCTGCCGAAGAGAGACAGTGCCGCCTGCTTCATATTGGTCCGCATAGCGTCAAGGGATCCGAAAGACTGCTCAATCAGAGCAAGCAGTGCTTGGGAAGGTTGTTTAGACGATTTATCAGGAAGCAGCTGTTCAAAGAACATCTGATGGTTCCAAGCTTGTCCGGCATTGCGGGCGATAGGTCCCGTAGTCGCCTTGGCGGCGATGTAGTCCAAAGACCTACCCTCCCACTCCGTGCCCGGAACAAGCTGATTGAGTTGGTCAAAATACGACTGTGCATGTTTGGAATAATGCGTCTCAACAGTGGCGGCACTCATCACCGGTGCCAAATCACCGTACTGAAATCCTAAAATAGGTAAAGCAAATAACAGATTCATAATTGGATAGTTTAAAGGTTGTTGGTTATAAAGTTTAACGCAATCGGAGATTGGTTTTTGTAATACACGTATCAAAAAGCGTGCCAAAGATTATCTGCGTATGAAACGTGTGTAAAACCACGTTCCTATCCATGCTATTATAACGCCCAACAGATCAGCGAGCCAATCTCCCGAAGTGCCTGTGCGATACGTTGTGCAGTACTGCTGAACAAGTTCCAACAAGCCACCCAACAACACCGGCCACGCTATCATAATAAGCCCAGCGAAACGCTGAGTGGTGGACAGACGATGCGTTTCCCAATAAAGGACCAAAGTAAGGACAAAGAATAAACCAACATGCACCAACTTATCCATATTGGGAAAGAACGGTTCTTCTATATCTTCCGGCATAGGCACCAATAAAAGAACCGCAATAACGAGCGACAGCAAGGACGAATACCTATAACGCATTATACCGATATTCATTACAGTGCGTAGTCTAAGCAGACACGTTGAATGGTATAAGGACGCACTTTGGTGTTTGCTACCTCAACATGAGCAGGGTGAATGGCATAAGCACGCAAAGCCGCCTCCGACTCCAGCGTACAATCCAACATCAAGTCGCAATTAGACGTGTCGATACGGTTAGCGATTTGTACATGTACGTCCACTAATCCGGGGACGACCCCTTTTAGACCTTCAAGACCGTTTTTTATGTCCGTGAGGACAACTTGACGCTCCGAAGCAGTCAGCTCCGGTTTCAGCGTCCAAAGAATGATATGTTTTACCATAGATAGTTGACAGTTGATAGTTGATAATTGATAGTTGATAATTGATAGTTGATAGTTAGATGTTATAAATCAAGAGTGTGGCCCCTATTGCCGTGGCTATATGGCATACTTTCATAGGCAATCCGAGACGGGCATAGTCCGTAAAACGATAGCCGCCGTCCTTATAAACAATCAGGTTAGGCGGTGTGGCAATCGGCGTAGAGAACGACGAACTGACACTCATCATCAACACCAAGAGCAGCGGAAGAGGATTGATATTCATTTGCTCAGCCGCCTGCCAAGCCACAGGGAAGAACATGGCACCGCAAGCCGTATCCGAGATAATCTCCGTCATCAGTCCGCTAACAGCACAAAGAGCCACCATAACCCAAATAGGATTGGAATGGCATACAGACAACAACCAATCCACTAAACAAGCCGCTATACCCGTAACATCAATGGCAGTACCCAATGCCACCGAGCCCGCAAAAACAATCAAAATCTCCCAATCAACCTCCTTAAAAGCCTGACGGGGCGTACAACAACCGGTAAAAATCATCAGTATGCCGGCGACTAAAGCACAACTGGCTAAGGGGAAACCGGATATATTACAAGCCGAAGACACCAGCATGGCTACCATAATACCCAAACTGAGGTAGGTGCGCCATTTGGGAGCCTCACTGCGAACGGAATGACCGTTTTCGTCACGCAGTTCGCCGTCATCTACAACGTCCGGACACGCACGTTCCGGCAACAGACGACGCAGCACAATAACGACCAGTATATCCACAATAATGCAACACAAAGCCACAGGGAAGGGTGCAAATAAATTAAGCGTGATACCCGTTTTAGCAGCATACATAGACGATATAATCAGATTGGGAGGTGTTCCAATCAATGTAAGCAAACCACCTATCGTAGCGGCATAAGCCAATGGAATAAGCAATTTAGACGGTGACATCTTGAGCGTCTTTGCCCAACGTTGAACAACGCCCTTAAAGAGAGCCGTTGTGGTGGTATTACTCATCACGGACGATAGCAGACAGACAGGCAACATAAGACGCAGAATAGCACTGATGTATGTTTTGGGAATACCCATCAAATGTTTAACCATCCAATCCAATGCACCGGCATATTTAAGACCGGCAATAACGATATACAGAATGCCGACTAACAGGACACTTTCCGACGTAAGCCCACTAAACGCCTGCGTAAAAGGCATAATAGGTGTCACGGCAAAGAAAGCCATGAGCAGAAAGAAGACAAACGCCGGTTGGAGTTTCGTAAAAATCAGTAATCCAAAGGCAAGAAACGCGATTACAATAGTAATCCAAGCAGAAAGGGACAACATAGATAGTTGATAGTTGACAGTTGATAGTTGATAGTTGATAATTGACAGTTGATTATTTGAGGTAGTAATCGATGGTGGTAACGACGCGCACATGTTTTATCCAAGGCTGATTCTCGTCCGCCTCAACGGAGAACTGACCTTGACAGGCACTGCGGATAGAACCTAAAGAACATTGTGCATCGTCCGCAAATTTCTGTGCTACGGCACGGGCATTCTTCGTGGCTTCCTCAATCATTTCGGGCTTGAGATCAGACAGACCATTATACTGATAATTGGTATTCCAAGCATACGAATTTAGGATAACACCTTTTTTCAGCAACTCGGCTTGGCACCCTTGATTGGCTACAACCTTATCAACATCGGCAGTTGAAATAATCAAGGATTGAGATACCGTGTAGCGATATTCGGGACGATGGTCATAATAACCACTCCAACGATCCTCTATCTCCGTATTACTCATCGACATCTCCGTAGCCTCAAATCCTTTGGCAATAAAGAAATCGCGTGCTGTCTGCTCTACCCTGTTCAGTTCGGCAGAAAGAGCAGTCAGGTCATTGCCGCTAACAGATATTTTCAAGGGCCACACAACATAATCCGCCTTAACGGTTCGAGTAGACAACCCCTTAACCGTTACAGCACGGTCATGATAGGCAAACTGATGAATACCGAGATAAATAAACCACCCTGAAAGGGCAATACCCAATGCAAGAAGAAGGGCTGAATAAAAACGTTTTTCCATAAAATTGATAATTTATAAGTTAATAAAAAATCTATCTTAGTTTATTTTGCTCAAAATGCCCGCGCGCATACGCGAAATAAAATAGGACTCCAACCGCATAGCAAGCAACACCAGTCCAGAAAGCCGCGTAATAGCCCCAATGTTCCGCCACTACGCCACCCGCCAACATACCGACTCCCATGCCTAAATCCCAACTGGTCAGAATGGTCGAATTGGCGGTGCCGCGTTGGTTGTTCTCAGCCAAATTGATGAACATCGTTTGAAAAGCCGGCCATAGATGACCATTACCCAAACCGATAATGAATGGTGCCATATAATATCCCACAGGGTGATGCACCGCAGCAAAGAGTACAAAACCACTGATGCTAACCAATATACCCCACGTGGCATTACGCACAATCTTACCTTCTCGCAGGGAACGGCTGCCCATCAAGCGCGACACAATCAGCCCAACAGCAAACAGGGCAAAGAAGAGACCCGTACCCGTGGTAATACCCAATCGCTCTTTGCCATAAATAGCCACGTATGTGGACAAAACACTATAGCACAACGCCATTGAGAACATAACAAGGAACAATGCCCAGCCTTTGAGCAACAAAAAACGATCTAAAGAGAAAGTTTGACTGCATTTGATCAATTCACGCGATTTGAGATGTAAAGTCGAATCCACCACAACGCCTGCCAAAGAGCAAACCAAAGACAACGCAAAAAGCATATTGTAACTTCCAAAACGCGAGAAAAGCAGCAAACCTATACCGGGTGCAATCGCTGTGGCAATATTGTTACTCAGTCCGTAATACCCTATTCCTTCTGCCCGTCGCGAAGAAGGCAGTGTATCAATCATCACCGTAGATAGACTGACCCCGCAAGCACCAAAAGGAGCGCCGTGCAGCATACGGAAAATGGCAAACATAGTCAGACTGCCCGCTATGAGGTAACCGCCAAAGAAAACACACGTTAGAAAATACGTGATGAGCAACACCGTCTTGCGAGGCCAACTATCGACTACATACCCGCTGAAAGGACGAATCAGCAAAGCAGCCAACGCATAACCAGCCAGCACCAGACCTATCATATCTTTATCGGCACCAAAGGAATCTTTCAGGTAAAGAGGCAACAGAGGTGTCATCAGCATAAAAGCGAAAAAGAGCAGGAAATTACTCACCCACACTTTGATGTATTCACTATTCCACAGTTTCTCTTCCATATTAAATAATTATACCTCCTCCCACCAGTCGGTTTTGTTGATATAACACGCAACTTTGCCCGGGTGTAACTGCCCAAACAGGGTCGTTAAAATATAACTCACAATTGATTCGACTGTCGGTCGACTGTCGGTCGACTGTCGGCAAAGTCCCCAATCGCAACTGTGCCAACTGTGGCAAAGAACGGTAGCGAATCTGTGCCATAACAGGCACATCGGCATCACCCCTGAAGACGACATTACGCAACGACACTTTATGAGAATAGAGTTCATCGTGCGTACCCAAGGTCACTTCGTTATGTTCAGCATCTAAATGCGTCACAAAAGCCGGTTTGCCAAGTGCCACACCAAGTCCCTTGCGCTGACCGATGGTATAATGGGCATACCCCTGGTGACAATAAGTCAAAGGACGAGAGACAGGGTTCGGACGAATCGAGTCAGAAAGGATATATTTTCCCGGATTAGGCACAAGGTTCAAGAAAGAACGATAATCGTCCGAAATGAAACATATATCCTGACTCTCACCGGTAGAAGCAAGCGTTTCAAATCCCTGCTGATGCAGATATTCCCGCACCTGAAGTTTCGTCAAATTACCCAAAGGAAAGACCACTCTATTCAGTTGCTCGGGCGTTAGTTGCCACAAAAAATACGTTTGGTCCTTGCGGGTATCGGCTGCCCGGCAAATATAGCCATCCTCCACACGTGCATAATGTCCTGTCGCTATTTTGTCGCAACCCAATCGGTCAGCCTCTTTCATTAAAGCACCGAACTTAATCGTACGATTGCACAATACACATGGATTGGGAGTACGACCTGCCATATATTCCTCCCTGAAATAGCGTATCACCGTATCGTCAAACAAGTCGCTGTAATCCACGATATGATGTTCCACCCCCAATCGTGCCGCCAAATCGATAGCCGACTGCAACATTGCGTCCGACGTGTAGTGCGTACGAAACGTACACCCAATCAAATGATACCCCTGCTCACGCAACAGCAAAGCCGCTGCTGTGGAGTCTATGCCGCCGGACATCGCAAGTAATATGGTTGACGATTGACAGTTGATAGTTGATAGTTGACAGTTGATAGTTGATAATTTATTATTTAGACCAATCTAACATTTTCCGGATAGGCAATATGGCTTTGGCTGCTGTTTCGTCATCTACTTTTACCGACGGAGATTCGTTTGTCAAACATGCCAACAACTTATCCAGCGTGTGTTGGTGCATATATTCACATGCATTCTCGGTATTAATTAGTTGTACCGAAGGACAAGACCTGTAAATCTCATAATCAACCCCATCTGCTGTCATGACAATGTATTTATTCTGCGGGTGTTCCTGCACATATTTAATCAGCACCGCCGTGGAACCTACCACGTCACTCTGCTCCACAATCTGCTTACGACACTCGGGATGAGCCAAGACAAGCGCATCCGGGTACTGCTGTTTGAGTGCCATAAGATTATCTAACGAGAAACGGTCATGCACATGACAGCAACCATTCCATAAATCCATCGTACGTCCGGTCTGTTCGTTCACATAGCGTCCTAAATTGCGGTCAGGACCAAATAAAATCTTAGCATCTTTAGGCAAACGATTGACTATTTTGATAGCATTACCTGAGGTTACCACCACATCAGATAAGGCTTTAACGGCAGCGGAGGTGTTGACATAACTCACCACGATATGATTGGGGTGTTGCTCTTTCCACGCCAACAGGTCAGCCGCCTGACAACTATCTGCCAACGAACAGCCTGCTGTAGCATCAGGAATAAGCACTTTCTTATCGGGACACAAGATTGCGGCCGTTTCTGCCATGAAATGTACTCCGCACATCACAATAATATCTGCATCTGTTTTTTGTGCTTGCTGCGCTAATGCCAAACTATCTCCGATAAAGTCTGCCACGGCTTGTATTTCCGGCCGTTGATAGTAATGCGCCATAATGACGGCATTCTTTTGCCGACAAAGGTCACGAATTTGTTGAGAGGTATTATTCATTGCTGTTTATAATATGCTTGTAAACGACATCAAAGTTGTCTAATGTTTCCAATGGTAATCCAAAAATAGTATAATTTGTTCCATGAATAGCCGCGGGGAGTCCGGTGTCTGAATAACGGGCAATCACCTTGTCCGTCGGGGCTAATTTGCTAACCGCTGACACATCTTCTGCGGAAAGACGTTCCGTATTCAATTCCTGTTGAAAGGTATATGTGGTATCGCACATTTTTAATTTACCTGATGCACAAGCGTGCGATAAAGTGCCCACATAGGCACCACTCATCAACACGTGTTTATCGCCCTGTGTCCAATTTAACGAATCTGCCCAGATATTTATCTTTTTAACAGTGGACACGCTACTCTTGCCTAAAATAACATCTATTAGGGTATAGGCACTATCTGCTTCCGTCAAAGCGTTCGATGTACATGAGACAAAAGACCTATTCAGTTGCTGTAACGCCCGCCCGTGTTGTACGGTATAGTCGTGTGTATTACCCACTAACAACTGTCCTTGACGGTTCATATTGCACATGCCAAATCCGCAATCGTCGTCAGAGTGCCACGGATCACGTCGATTATAATTGATTTGTTCCCCTATATATGCCATCTCATACCCGTCCGGAATAGGCCGTGAACCGGGTACTATGCCGCCCGTCAAACTGTCAAAAGCCATCATCTTGGGCCCCCGCACCTCGTCAAAAGCGTCTACAACCAGTATGGGTATATCATTGTTAGTAGAACGATATGACGAAACGATATCCGACCGCAAACTGATACCGCCTGCGTTTCCGCCTGCCACACAAATATCGTAGCGCACGCCGGCTTGTAAGGGCCACGCTATCCGGCAATCGGATACACAAGTGCCATTATCCCATGCGCCTCCATTTTTGCGCCTATACACCACAAAATAGGAGGCATCTGCTTGCGGTTCCAAACTATCTCGCTGTGCTTGCCAAGTGACGATAAGTGAATCAGATGTTAGATGGGAGTGCAAAGCCGTCGGAGATAAAGGTTGCGGAATAAAAGACGTATTATGACGTGATGCCATGAAACGACCTATACCTTTATAGACGGCACGAGCCACCATTCGACGAAAAGCAGGATCTAACGCATAGCGCATATCGGCATAATTCTGATGCGACAGCAGTTCCAATAAGACCGCCGGAACGGAAGGATCACGCGTCTCTCCATAATTGGCATCACGCAAATCTCGTTTAGGCCAGTCAGGACGATAAGCATGTCGAATATCCTTCACCACCTGCGCCATAATTGAATCTCCCAAAATACCGCTGACACGACGCGGTTCACCGGAAGGCAAACGGCGTTTGCCGCTTCGGTCTTTGTTGGTATAAATAAGCAACGTACCTATCAAACTGTCATTCATCGTTGTGCCGGCATCAGTGTGAAAAGCCAAACTCATGTCCAAAGGGATATCCAGACTCTTCATATAATTAACCCAACCGCCTCGACAAACTATATCGTTCAGATAATCACTGTACGTTGTATCTCTTACCCAAGCGGCATCCGGCACACCTATATACGGCAACCAATAACGTGCTGCTTCCATAAAACGAGGCGAGCCACTCGGACCTGTCGTGTGCTCATCTACCAACATATATTCCGTGCCCTCAACATAACAAGAATCTTTTTCCACCGTACATAGATAATGCCAAATTCCTTTCCCGATAGATGTATTCACGGTATAAGAAGTCGTTTGATTTCCGTGATGAACCACAATAGGTTGTTTCTTCTTGGATGGTTTGTTCCACCGCACATAGACGGTCTGGTATCCGGGACGAACGTACGCACGGGGCTGAAGTACCACGGCACCGGCATTCTCCAACATAGGTGCCAAATAAGGGGCGGTAAAAGACGATGTGAATAGGTCTTCAACAGTGGTCCATAAACGAGCTCGTTGCCACGTCCATCGATCTTGGTCTGAATTGTAGTACAAGCCGTGACTGCCCCAAAGAGCGATATGCCGTCCTTCCAGCCCCTGCGTCACCTCGTATGGTCTATCTACACAGCGTGTTAGAGGATAATCTCCCTTAGCAGCCCAAGAAACACTTGACCACAAAGCCAACAATATTAGTAGGTACGTTCTCATCTTTCGTCTTTCGCTTTTCGTTCCAAAAATATCCGAACGGCAGAGGTGATTAGTTCCTCGCACGGACGCTTTTTATAGTAGGTGTCTGTTCGAACTTCAGGCTGCGGGCCATTGGCTGTCAAGCCACTTAATTCGGCACAACTCAAGGCACCGTTTTCGTCAATAAACGCTTGGGCAAGTGCTTGTACAGCGGCGTAATTATGTTTTTTCCCCTCAGCATCGTGCGGCACAGCAGACCCGGACTGTAAGCCTTCTAATAGAAACATACCGGAAGCAGCACCGCAAGTCAGGCGCATTCGTCCTATGCCACCGCCAAACGAAGCACTCACTCTAAGGGCCGTATCTAAATCGTTGATGCCGAACAGGTCAGCACACGACGCAAACACTGATTGGGCACAGTTAAAACCCTGATGAAAAAGTTCGCGTGCTCGCTCCTGACGTCGGGTAATTTCTTGTTCTGTCATTGTCGTTACAATAAAACGGCTACAAAATTACATTTTTTTTTGCAAATATGCAAATTTTTATGTACCTTTGTACCAAAATTAACTCACGATATAAAGTTATGCAGTATTTTTTAGCCATCATAGGTGGCGGTCCTGCCGGATACACCGCTGCTGAAAAAGCCTCAAAAGCAGGTAAGAACGTAGTATTATTTGAGCAAAATGCCTTGGGAGGCACATGCCTTAATGTTGGTTGTATTCCTACAAAAACACTTCTCTATAGTGCCAAACAGTATTACAACGCCACACACGCTGACAAATATGGTGTCACCACAGAAAACGTGACGTTTAACTATGCAAAAATGGTGCAACGCAAACAAAAAGTGGTTCGCAAACTCGTGGCAGGTATAAAAGCCAAACTAAACAACGACTTTTGCACCGTCATTAATGGTGCCGCCTCGGTGGTCAGCAGAACAGATGATAAAGTGGTGATTGAGTGCAATGGCGAACAATACGAGGCCGAAAACCTACTTATCTGCACCGGCTCCAGCAATTTTGTACCACCTATTCCGGGCATACAAGATAATCCCAATGTATGGGATTCAACCCTTGCACTTGACAGTAAAGAATTGCCACAATCAATTGCCATTGTGGGAGGAGGTGTAATCGGTATGGAATTTGCTACACTCTACCACGAATTGGGCATATCCGTCACCGTCATTGAGGCTATGCCCTCTATCTTGCCCAACATAGACCAAGAAATCGTTCAAATACTGCGTGACAAGTACGAAAAAGCAGGTATAACAATCCTAACCGACACCAAAGTTCTCAGCATAGACGGGCAAAAAGTAACCACCTCCAATGGTGATATAGAAGCAGACAAAGTGCTGGTTTGTGTCGGTCGCCGCCCTAATATGCAGGGATTGGAGACATTAACCGACTTAAAATGTGAACGAGGCATAGAGGTCGATGATTTTATGAAGACGAATCTGCCTAATGTCTATGCTGCCGGTGATGTAACGGGCAAGATTATGTTGGCTCATGTGGCTTCACGTCAAGCCGAAGTGGCAGTAGGACGTATGCTCAAGCAGATTCCTCTGCAACGGATTGACTACAACGCTATTCCAAGCGTAGTTTATACCAATCCGGAGATTGCAAGTGTGGGTGTTGCAGAAGGACAATTAGACTGTGATATACATAAACTACCGATGACTTTCAGCGGACGTTTTGTGGCCGAGAACGAAGGGGAGACGGGATTATGCAAAATGCTGATTGATAAGAAATCGCAACGTGTTTTAGGTGTACACATGATTGGTAATCCTTGTTCGGAGTTTATTGCCGCTGCCTCATTCGCTATTAGAATGGGTTATACTGTACCGGAATTCCAGCAAGTGGTTTTCCCCCACCCGACCGTAAGTGAGATATTGAAAGAGATTGGTGGTTCGTTTATGTAAGGTTCAAAAACTGAACGAAGGGTGAACGAACTGTGAACGAAGAGCAGACGAAGGGCAAAAAATATCTAAATTTGGGAATTCTTATAAAAAATTAAGAATTATGCGATTATTTGAGGTGTTGGCCTTGGGCATTATATAGTTCGCCATTGCGGAAGATATATAAATGGCTATTTTGTACAAAAGCAAAACAGGACGAATAAACAGCGTTTCGCAATGAATCAGTCAGACGAAAGAACCCTGTTGGAGTAGAGGGACAGTCTATAAGTCGGTAAGAAGCGTCTCGGCACTCCGAACTAAAACACAGCAAATCATCAGACTGCACGTTATCAGGAGTCGTAAGAATATAACTTAATCCCAAAGCCGAATCCACATCCTTAAATTGCCACTCGTACCAATAATCTCCGTATGCATCGTCGTTTACCGGCAACATAAGCGGCCGAGACGAGAACGTATAACTCAACATACTGGACGAACGCACACGATCACCTCCTCCGAACCACCAAATAAGCGGTGGACCAAGAGGCGAATAAGCACGAACCGTTATATCCGTATAAACAGGCGACTCAATAGTGGTATCTGCCTTAGCCCAGCGGCACACCGTATCGGACAGTGCATAGGTGCGATTAGCCGTCAGCCTTTGCCCGTCACAATCATATTCTTCATAAATCCACTCGGTACCCGCCAAGTATTTGTATCCCTGCGAAGCATTGGCATAATCAGCCCAATACGTATAATGTGTATCGTCCACGCGGTTCATTCGCACACGTTCCCAATTACTCCAATCGGCTGCTATGTAACATTGCCTTGTCCCATCCGGTACCACGACACTATAACGCAACGTATCGGGCTGGTTCAGTTTAAGTTTGAGCGAATCAATCTGACTCTGCCGCAGGTAGCCACCTTCAATAAAATGTCGCTTAACAGCCTCGTTAAAAGAAGGGTTAGTAGCCGGATCTACGCCGCACATATTCTTGATACACTTACGCATCATATTGATATGTCTATATTCCTGAATACGCATTTCAGAGGTGGCACTGTAATCCCTTGCCAGTTCGTCCCATGTAGCATCGCACAAAGCCCCTAAAGTTTCGGAGAAAGCACCTGTACGGTCAGCCCCGATGGCACAATGAATCTCAAAAGGAACAGGGTGTGCATCGTCCAAAATAAATTCGACAACCTCTTGTATCCACTCGGCAAAACGTGCGCCATCACTCTCGTAGAGGGCAGTGTTGAAATCAGGGGTGTGACCGTTGCGCGTGCCTACATACAAAACATTACCGTTGTCAATAATCTTTTGATAATAATCAGGCATAGTAACTGTATATTGTTTTCCCCCGCAAGTATAGGTTTTCCCAACCGATTTAGTCTCGTCACCGGAAAGAGCAATATCGCTGCGTATGCCTGCTTTTTCGGCACACTTGGCAACATAATGTAAGCGTCTTTCCTCCGTTTCGTATTGCTGATGAGACGGGCTGTAAGGGTGATAACTCCGGTAGAGATTACGTGTACCGGGTACACGGCGAAAATTGGCAATTCGCAATTGGTCAGATGTGGAAGAAAAATTGAAATCACTCAACGTTGCCGTATGTTGTGCGTATAAACAACGCTCATAAATCTCATTTATATCGTCCCCCGGCATAGCGACGACCATATTTTCGCTGTTATTCACAAATAAATAGCGTTTGTCAAAATAGTCCCCCCACCCTGCATTATGATGTGCTGCGAACTCCGAACCGTCTTTTTTCTGTACCCAGAAAATAAACTCCGGCTGCCCGGACGAGCCGATTTTGTCTAACATCGAGAAAGGTAACGTGCGATACAGGCACCCGTCATCGGAAAGACGATTAAGACGATAAGGCTCGTTTTTTTCGCTCCACATAGTGATAGAGCCATAAACATAAACACGTGTGATGTCCGATTCTGGGATATTAAATCGTTTATTAGACGTGGAGAAAATAAAAGTGACCGTACTATCCTTGGGAGAAATCGCATAGCAGCGGTTCTTCTCTTCAGTGGAGAAAGTTTTTTTGCAATAATCGGTATAGGAATCACCTAAGTAAGTCAGTTTGATGGAACACCCCTTGCCTGCCGTCTGCGGAGTCAGCAAAAAAGCCTGTTGTGCAGCAGAAGAAAGCCCAGCCGTATAAGTTGCCGTATAATGTGTGGCATTGGGCAAGTTATCAGGTCCCCATGCTCCGGACCCCCAAACCGTATTTCCTCCGATAATAGCCATATAGGTGGCATCCCCCCAACCGGAAGAAGGTAGTTTGCAGTAGTAGCGATTAGGCATCGTATCTGCCATCAGCTCATAAACCGACGAATAGGACGACTTGCCTATTATCAGCATAAGGGAAGGGTCTTCCCATTGTGTTTGAGAGTTGTCAAAAAAGAGGTAACCACCGGAAAAAGACCAAGTGGCAGCCGATAAAGCAGTGCAGAAAAAGCACAAAGAGAAAAAGGTAATAAGATGGCGTTTCATGTTTGAACGGGTTTAATAAGTTTAGCGGGTTGAGCAGGCGAAGTACTTCCAAAGCGGAGCAGCATGCAGGGCTTGGATAATGTCACCCTGTTGAAGTAATTGGAAGACATCTGATTGGTTCATGACATGTACATGAATATCCTCCGTAGCTTCCTGATGCGGCACCTCCAGTTGCTCAACACCACGCGCCAGAAAGGTATAACTAAGGTTATTTTGACAACTCGTATTCGGACAAAGCGTCATAAACTCACTCCATTCTCCACCTCCAAAACCGGTTTCTTCCAACAACTCACGCTGCGCCGCCTGAAGGGGAGTCTCACCATCGTCAATAACCCCAGCCACAATCTCGTATTTAGTAACTCCAAGACCGTGACGATATTGGTCAATCATCACCAATTGCCCGTCTTTGGTCTCTGCAATAACATTAATCCAATTGGGATACTCCAAGATGAACCATGTGGGAATCTGCCTGCCCGACGGCAACTCAACACACTCCTGCCGGACACTTAACCACGGTCCGATACGGAGTATATTTTCACTCTTGATTACTTTCCAAGGTCTGTGTTTTAATTTGTCTATCATACGTACGTTTCCAACTTATTGTTAAATATATATCTCGCTCTATAAGATGTGCGAAGTAGGCATATAAAACAGCCTCTATACCCATTCGGTTCATACACAGTATATAAACCACTACAAAAGCAACGGCAGAGCCAATCATAGCATTCCGTATCTCTTTGGTGGCGGTAGCCCCCACGTATATACCGTCCCACATAAACGCCATCGCCGACAAAAGAGGCATAGCAATCAGCCACGGCAGATAATTCCAGTCCGCAGCCGCCCTTGCTACATCAGGCCACAACCAAGTCATCAACTCTTGTCCTCCCCAACCGAACACAAGAGCAAACAAGACCGCAACCCCAAAACACCAACTATGCAAGTAGAGCACCAATAAATAACAATCAGAAGCCTTCCCTACTCCCACCTGACACTGTCCGAAATGCCGTCCCACCATTGCTTCGCCTGCATAAGCAAAACCATCGATGAAAAAACTGACGAGCATAAAGATATTCATAATCAAACTACTGATTGCCAACTCTTCGTCCCCGTATTTGGAAGACAGGACCGTATAACCTGTGTAAACAATCATAAAACATAAGGAACGGTAGAAAAGGTCCCGATTCATCTTGGCAGTTGCCACGATAGGTTTGATAAAGGGTTTAAATAACTGTACAAAAGACGATTGATAACGTACGATGAGCAGGATAAACGCCGTAATCAGTCCCGAGAATTGAGCAATGACTGTTCCGTAGGCTACTCCTAAAATCCCCAAAGGTGTATGCACAGCCAAGAAATAACTGGCAAACATATTAACGGTATTCACGATTAGGTCCGTAATCATTGGCGAGGTAGTGTCCTGCACACCAATAAACCAGCCTTTGAGCGCAAACAACGACAAGGTAGCCGGTGCAGCCCACACGCGAATAAAAAAGTATTTCCGAGCCTGCTCAGCCACCTCGTACGAACAAGGAACAAGTTTGAGCGCAACCGTGATAAACACCCACTGGATAAGCAGGACCCCCAAAGCCCCCCAAAGAGCAATCTTCATAGCGTGTTTCAGTTGCCCGTTACACTCGTCCCAATCCTGTCTGCCAAACGCCTGCGCCGTAACGCCACTGGTGCCGACTCGCAAAAAACTGAAATTCCAATACAAGATATTAAACAGCACCGACCCTATCGCTATACCTCCTATTGCAGCCGCGTCAGCAATATGACCGGCAATAGTCATGTCCACCAAACCAACAAGAGGTATGGTGATATTGGCCAAAATACTCGGCACGGACAAACGAAGAATCTCACGATTGACTGACATGACCGGAAATTTTATGCAAAAGTACAAAAAATTTTGCGTATATGCAAAAAAAAGTGTACCTTTGTAAGTCAAAACGAGATAAAAAGAACCGACAATGCGTATCAAACCTATTTTAATGGCTGTAGCAGCCCTTTGTGTTATGAGTTGTAACAAGAATCAAGAGTCCGACCAAACGCCTATTACCAAACCGCAGATAACGATAGAAGGCGGCCGATTGACTCCGGAAGCCCTTTGGGCAATGGGCAGAATCAATACTGCCATCGTAGATATAGAGACCGGTTGGATAGCCTACACGGTCAGTTATTACAGTGTAACTGAAAATCGTTCCACGACATGGATTCGTATCTGTGCCGAACAAGAAGGACAGTTGCAAGTTATAGACGAGTTCGTCGGAAGCGACCCCGCCTGGTTCGGTGGTAGCGGTGTGCTGGCTTATCTGAATAAAGGTCATCTCACCCTGCGTCAAAGCAAAAAAGATATTCCTGTGGAGTTGGCAGGTGGCGATGCACAATGCACAATGCACGATGTAGAAGGTTTCCTACTCTCTCCTATGCGAGATAAAGTGGTGCTGATTAAGCAAGTCAAAACGGTGGAAACAACACAAGAGAAATATCCCGATTTGGACAAAGCAACAGGGCGCGTAGTAGATGACCTGATGTATAAACATTGGGACGAGTGGACAGAGACTGCTCCCCAACCTTTTGTATGCGAACTGCAATTGGAATACAAAGGCGAAATGACCATCAAGTCAGCATCATTGAGTAATCCCGTTAATATATTGGAAGGCACAACGTTTGAAAGCCCGATGAAGCCCTTTGGCGGCGTAGAACAACTGGCTTGGTCTCCCGACAACAAAACAATAGCCTACACCTGCCGAAAGAAAACAGGCAAGGAATATGCCCTATCTACCAACTCAGATATCTACACCTATGATATTAGCGCACGCGCACACGCGAACCTGACCGAAGGTATGATGGGCTACGACACAAATCCGATGTTCTCGCCCGATGGCAGTAAGATAGCATGGCTCAGCATGGAAAGAGACGGCTACGAGAGCGACCAAAACAGGCTCTTTATCATGGACTTGGCTACCGGAGAGAAAACATTTGTCAGCAAAGAATTAGATACCAATGTAGATGAGTATTTCTGGTCAGGCGACTCGGTAATTATCTTCTCCGCCTGCTGGCACGGCGAAATAGGGATATATAAGTTGAACATTGACAATGGTGCTTCCGGATACTCCGATAAATACACGATTACACAGATTCGTGGAGGGCAATACGATTATCAGCCTGTGGACTACATAGATGGACATATTTATTACCTACGTCACTCAATGTGCGAAGCCAATGAGCTGTTTGTGGACGACACCCAATTAACGTTTGAGAATAAAAATATCTACGACCAAATCACAATGGGCACCGTTATTCCCCGTTGGCAAAAAACCACACAAGGCGAAGATATGCTGACTTGGATTATCCTACCGCCGAACTTTGACGAGAATAAACAATACCCTACTCTGCTATATTGCGAAGGCGGTCCGCAATCGCCAGTGAGCCAGTTCTGGAGTTATCGTTGGAACTTTATGATGATGGCTGCTAACGGCTATGTGGTGGTTGCTCCTAATCGTCACGGTTTGCCCGGATTCGG
Source organism: Paludibacteraceae bacterium (assembly GCA_024400275.1). The sequence continues at coordinate 34,131 of JAKSMY010000004.1, forward strand.
TCAAGCATGGTGCGAACAGATTAGCGGCGACTATGGCGGACAATGTATGCAAGATTATCTCTCCGCTATTGACGAAGCGTGCGCCAATCTGCCCTATGTAGATAAAGACCATTTAGGTTGTGTGGGAGCCAGTTTCGGAGGTTTCTCCGTATATTGGCTTGCCGGACACCATGATAAACGCTTCAAAGCCTTTATCGCACACGATGGAATCTTTAACTTGGAGATGCAGTATCTTGAGACAGAGGAAAAATGGTTTGCCAATTGGGATATGGGTGGTGCTTATTGGGATAAAGAGAATGCCGTGGCACAACGCACATTTGCCAATTCACCCCATAAATTTGTAGATCAGTGGAATACCCCTATTCTATGTATTCACGGTGAGAAAGATTATCGTATTCTTGCCAATCAGGCAATGGCAGCCTTCGATGCCGCCAAAATGCGTGGCGTAGATGCCCAACTGCTGATTTTCCCTGACGAGAACCACTGGGTACTCAAACCACAAAACGGTATTCTTTGGCAACGCACCTTCTTTGGTTGGTTGGATAAATACCTTAAGTAGTTTAGAGTGTAGAGTTTAGAGATTAAGATGAAATTCAGTTGTTCATATGAAATACAGCCACAGGAAGTCGATATGAGTCGTCGATTGCGGCTCTATACACTGGAGAATCATATACTAACTGTAGCCGGCAGAGCATCCGATGAACAAGGTTACGGCATTCGTAGTCTGCTCCCATACGGTCTGACATGGATTATCACCCGGCTCAATTTGGAAATGAATTATATACCCACTCACAACGAGACCGTCCGTTTTGAGACATGGGTAGAGCAAAACGCACATCTGTTATCAATACGGGATTACAGGATTTATTTACAGAAAACAGACAACAGAGGACAGATAACAGAGCAACTGATTGGGCGTGCAAAGAGTGTTTGGGCCGTGTTAGATATAAACAAGCGAGAAATTGCGAATGCGTTTGATATGCCAATCTTTGCCGACACGGTGGATGGCGAAGTGCTGGACATGCCACGTGCCACACGATTAAATCCAATAGATAATCCCGACGGAATAGTACCACATATCATTCAGTACTCGGATTGTGATTACAATAAGCACTGCAATTCATGTAAATATCTTGAACGAATGATGGACGCAAAGTGTCCAAATGTTGAAAACTTATGTATTCGTTTGGATATCAATTATGTAAAAGAAGTTCATTTTTTAGAACCTATTTGGACACGATTTAAGACCAATTTGGAAGATATTCAATATCAGCAAGTTGACGAAAATGGGAAAACAATTTGTTCAGCAAAAATATCGTATAGTGAGAAACCACACTTTTGATAAATTTTTCCATTTTGGATAACTTTTGATGCTATAAAGAAAATACAAACGCTTGATATTAAGTAGTTTGTATTTTTATTTTGGACAACTTTGTATCAGACACAAAGAGAAAATATGTTATAAAACATTTGCATATTCAAAAAATAAGTTGTACCTTTGCACTGCTTTTTCGTCTATTTGAATCAACTAAATAATGAAAAACATATATGAATAAAGGAATTTACACGCAACAAGAAGCAGAGCAAGCGTCCGTTAATTATTTTCACGGAGACGAACTGGCTGCTCGCGTTTGGAGTACCAAGTATGCCTTAAAAGACAGTTTAGGCAACTTGTATGAACTAACACCGGACGACATGCACCACCGGTTAGCCGGTGAAATAGCTCGAATAGAGGCTAAGTACAAAAATCCTATGACAGAGGCTCAATTATTTGAGTTGCTGCGTGATTTTCGCTACATCTGCCCTGCCGGAAGTCCTATGACCGGAATTGGAAATGATCATCAAGTAGCCAGTTTGAGTAATTGCTTTGTGATAGGTCAAAACGGTAGTGCCGATAGTTACGGTGCCATCATTCAAATCGATGAGGAACAAGTTCAACTGATGAAACGTCGTGGAGGCGTTGGTCATGACCTTAGCCATATTCGTCCTCACGGCAGTCCGGTAAAGAACTCAGCCTTGACATCTACAGGTTTGGTTCCATTCATGGAAAGATACAGCAACTCCACTCGTGAAGTGGCACAAGATGGTCGTCGTGGGGCACTGATGCTGTCTGTCAGTATCAAGCACCCTGATAGCGAGAGTTTTATTGATGCCAAAATGGAACAAGGTAAGGTAACCGGTGCCAATGTAAGTGTTAAGGTTGACGATGCCTTTATGAAAGCCGCCATAGACGGAAATGAATATGTGCAGCAATACCCTATTGATTCCGCTAATCCAACGTTTCAAAAGAATATAGACGCTAAAAAGCTTTGGAAAAAGATTATTCATAATGCATGGAAAAGTGCCGAACCGGGTGTTTTATTCTGGGATACTATCCTTCGCGAAAGCGTACCCGATTGTTACGCTGATTTAGGCTATCGCACCGTCAGTACCAATCCATGTGGTGAGATACCACTCTGCCCTTATGATAGCTGCCGTTTGTTGGCCATCAATCTCTATTCATACGTGAAAAATCCTTTTACACCACACGCCGAATTTGATTGGGATTTATTCCGTCAACATGTAGCAGTGGCACAGCGTATGATGGACGATATCATAGATTTGGAGATGGAAAAGATTGAAAAAATCTTGGCTAAGATAGCCTCTGATCCGGAAGATGATAGCATCAAACGCACCGAACGTGAGTTATGGGAGAAAATCATGAAGAAAACGGTTCAAGGTCGCCGTACTGGCGTGGGAACCACAGCAGAGGGCGATATGTTAGCCGCTATGGGACTGACTTACGGCACTCAAGAAGCTATTGATTTCTCTGTTCAAGTGCATAAGACCTTGGCATTGGCAGCCTACCGCAGCAGCGTCAACATGGCAAAAGAACGCGGTGCATTCACCGTTTACGATGCCGCACGTGAGGTCAATAACCCATATATCCAACGTATCAAAGAAGCAGATCCTGAACTATATCAAGAGATGGTCAAATATGGTCGTCGCAATATAGCATGCTTAACAATTGCTCCAACAGGAACAACTTCTATCATGACACAAACGACTTCGGGGATTGAGCCCGTGTTCCAGCCTGTGTATCGCCGCCGCCGTAAGGTTAATCCAAATGATAAGAATGTACATGTAGATTATGTGGACGAAGTAGGCGACAGTTTTGAAGAATTCATTGTGTTCCACCATAAATTCATCACATGGATGAATGCCAACGGATACAATTATGACCCACAACATCGTTATACGCAGGAAGAAGTAGATGAACTCGTTAAGAAATCACCCTATTTCCACGCTACCGCTAATGATGTAGATTGGCTGAAAAAAGTACAAATGCAAGGTGCTATTCAAAAATGGGTGGACCACTCTATCTCCGTTACTATCAACCTTCCGCAAGACGTAAGCGAAGAATTAGTTGGACAACTATACGAGGAGGCTTGGCGTTGCGGGTGTAAAGGTTGCACCGTTTATCGTGACGGAAGTCGAGGGAATGTTCTTGAAGGCGTAGGTAAAAAAGAAGAAAAGAAAAACTCAACTGAACATTCCGAAAACAATTCTAAAGAAGAACAGCATAATTGTGTTTGCTTTGATAATAAAGTACGTGTCCGTCCTGCTGAATTGGAGTGTGATGTGGTACGCTTCCAAAATAATAAGGATAAATGGATTGCTTTCGTGGGGCTCAAAGATGGCATGCCGTACGAAATCTTTACCGGATTGGCAGACGATGAGGAAGGGCTAATGATTCCTAAATCGGTTACCAGAGGTAAGATTATTCGTGTTGTGCAGGAAAATGGCACCAAACGTTACGATTTCCAATTTATCAATTCACGTGGTTTCAAAACCACTATGGAGGGACTAAGTTATAAGTTTGATAAGGAATTTTGGAACTATGCTAAACTAATTTCCGGTGTACTACGTTATCAAATGCCGATTGATCAGGTTATTAAGATGATTAGCGGTCTGCAAATGGATAGCGAAACTATTAACTCGTGGAAGGTAGGTGTTGAGCGTGCATTGAAGAAATATATTCAAGATGGCACCATTGTTCAAGGTCAAGTCTGCCCTAATTGCGGTGAACCGTTAGTCTTCGAGGAAGGCTGTATGCACTGCCGCAGTTGTGGTTACTCCAAATGTGGAGGATAAACAGAAAGAGTATAAAAAATCGTCCTAAGTAATACTTGGGACGATTTTGTTCTCAAACGCTTGGTTTGGATAATCTTGAGCCACTTCCCAGATTCGAACTGGGGACCCACGCATTACGAATGCGTTGCTCTACCTCTGAGCCAAAGTGGCGAAACAGTCGAAAGACGAAAGACCAAAGGCTAAAGACGACAATCGAAAACTGCTTAGGGTGGAATGTGGGGCTCGAACCCACGACACTCGGAACCACAATCCGATGCTCTGCCAACTGAGCTAAAACCACCATATAGATTCTTCCCACTTGAAAAATCGTGCAAAGGTACACTTTTTTTTTGGAATAGACAAATATTTAGTCAAAAAAATTACGTATTTGGTATAATTCTTGTACTTTTATTAATAATTTTTAATTTAATTAACTGATTTATGAAACAAATCATTCTCTGTTTGACCATTTTACTCTTCCCAATTGCAGCTATGGCATCTGCTGTGCAAACTTGTACAGTGGCTCATACTATACGTAGTTTGCGCGTTCAATATCTGTCAGAAGCCTTAGCGGAATATAAGAGTGACCCTGTTCGCCCATATCTGACTCTTCCCACAGAAGAAATAATTGATGGCTCAGACCCGGCAAATACACTTCATATTTCCTTTGACGAACTAAGTCATAATATACGCCAATACGCATATACTATTCGACATCTAACAGCCGATTTTCAACCAGACGACTTGCAATCATTCGAATACGTTAGAGGTTTTACACGTAATGACATAACAGACTACGCCACATCACTCAACACATCAGTTAATTACACGCACTACACATTTACTTTCCCCAATGAGGATATGCAGATATTAGTCAGCGGCAATTATCAAATCACTATTTACGATGCAGACCAAGGCGAAGAAGCTGTGGCGGCAACGGTTGTTTTCTCTGTAGTTGAGCCAATGACCACATTGAACGCCAAAGTAACACCCAACACCATTCGTGAGATATCCGGACGTTATCAACAATTGGATATTGACCTCAATATCAACAATCTGCATGTGGTATCTCCTACAGATATTAAATTATTGGTGCGACAAAATGATCGCATTGATAATCAAGTGTATGCCCCCTATCCTACTTACGTAGAAGCCAACCGACTACGATGGAAAGATCATTCGGCATTGGTATTTGAAGGAGGAAATGAATATCGTCATTTAGATATATGGTCCACCTATTTTGCCGGCAACAACGTAGATAGAATACGTCATGATAAAAACGATTATCATGCTTTTCTGTTTGCTGATCCCATTCGAGGAACCTTAAATCCAAATGCCGGACGATGCGGAACGAATTATATGCACGAATTTGACCACAATGGTACGTGTATTATTAATGCTGAACGTTGTGTGGATATTGACACAGAAGCCGAATATATGTATGTACATTGGACTTTGCCAATAGATAATCCCATTTTTGACGGTTCAATATACATCGGAGGTGATTTATTTAACAACCAAATGGTACCGACATTAAACCGTATGCTATATGATAATGAGCAACGCTGCTATTATTTTAATGCATTATTGAAACAAGGAGGATACGATTATCAGTATTGGTTCAAGAAAAAAGGAGAACCTTCAGCCACTGTTCTTATGACCGAAGGTTCCCATTGGCAGACAGAAAATGTCTATACTATCTACGTTTTCTTCCGTTCCGTAAGCGACCGTTACGACCGCTTAGTCGGACTTTATCACTCGTCATCATCTACGTAATAATTGTGAACTTGTTTGTGCTTGGATGTATATTCATCCGTACCAAACAATTTGCTTGCATAATCACCTAAACGTTCATGCAGACGATGTCCATAACCATAGCCATAGCCGTATTTTGAGCCATAACCATAGCCGTAACCGTAACCATAGCCATAACCGTACTTGCCTCGTCCATATCCTCCGTAACCATATTTGCTACCATATCCGTAGGCGTATGTGTAGTTATAACCGCCGTGATAACCCTCTGTAGGAATATCAGACAATACTAGGTGAACCTTATTACTATGATCGATATTCAGTTGCTCCAAAGTTTGACGGCACATAGCCTTACTTGTTTGCAGACAACGAATAACAAACAATGTAGTATCGGAACATTCAATCAGACTATAAGCATCTGTTACTTGACCGATAGGCGATGTATCGATAATAATAAAGTCATAACGTTCCTTCAATGTGGTCAACATTTGAGCCAAAGCATCTGAGTGAATCAACTCACCCGGATTGGGAGGCACCGTTCCTGCACGAATAACATCGAAGTCAAACGGTACATCTGTCAAAATAATATCATCTAATGAGCAATCCCCTATCAAATAATTGGTTACACCCAATCCGTTCTTCCAACCTAATTTCTCATGGATATTTGGTTTACGAATATCCAAATCGACCAAGATAGTTTTTTTACCCGTCATAGCATACATGGCAGCAAGGTTGGTACATAAGAATGTTTTACCATCACCGGACTCTGTAGAAGTAACACACAACGTTATTTTCTCTTTTTTCTGCACGATAAACTCAATACGCGTACGCATCGCTCGCAATGCTTCAGCGTACCGACTTCGAGGATTGGATTTAACTAAAATCGGGTTCTGTGATTTGGCATGTTGTAATGATCCGATTAAACTGAATTGACTCATCTTGGCAGCTTCTTTTGGTGTACGAACCTTATCGTTAAGCAATTCACTGAGAATAATCAGCACCAAAGGTATCAACAATCCAACAATTATATACGTGGACATCGTCTTGGATTTCGCCTTGGAATTGACGCAGATGGAACGACGAGCACGATCCAAAATATCATTATCGGGGGTATTACCTGCGCGCTGAATTTCCGCCTCAGCACGCTTCTGCAAGAAGAACGTATAATAATTATCGTCAATACGGTAATTACGCTCAATACTAACCATTTCCAACTCTTTCTTGGGCAGCTTTTGAATGTCTGTCTCCACGTCCGAATAACGGTTCCTCAAATCTTGTTTTTCGATATTCAACGAAGCACGCATAGTTTTGATTACCTCACGCAAGCCATCCTTAACATGCTCTATATCACTGGTGTATTTAGCGTAATAAACATTCTTTTCGCTTAATTCGCTACGTTTAAGTTGCAAATCGTTTAATTGGGTGACGAACTGAGTCAACATAGGTTCAGTTAATCCTAATGATGCAGGAGCAACAACAGCTCCTTGTTCAATTTGCTCCTTGAGATATTTGTCCAAATAATCCAAATACGTTTCCTTGAGGCGTAATGCCATATTGGCTTGGTCATATTCGGAAATACGGGACATAAGCGTCCCTGCGTATGCACCAACATCTACAAATTTATTCTCCTGACGGAAATCGGTCATTGCCCCTTCGCTCACGCTCAATTGCTGACGCAAAGACTCCAACTGCTCATTGATAAACCTGATAGAATTTTCCGCTACTTGATTCTTACGTTCCAAGTTCTGCAATAGATAGACATCTATTACTTTATCTATAATCTCACAATCTCGATCTGGTGTTTCACTTTGAAGACTCAATCGCAATACCGTACTACCCTCTGTTATGAATTGCAATGTCATTGTGCTAAGGAACTCATCTACCAGACTTCCTTTACTACGGAAACGGAAATTGATATTGCCACTACGAAGTAAATCTATATTTTCAGTGGGCCAAATTGTGGCTGTAAACAAATCCGTGTGAATTTTCTCTCCATAACGGGTACGAATAGAAAAAGGTATATCTTCGTTCGTTGATTCTATTTTCAGTTGTCCATCATTTTGGAACTCGCAATGGAACATAATATCATAAGCCATCGGATTGATGTACTCATATTCTACCAAAATAGGTGTTTGACGATATACATTCCTTGTCTTGAAACGCCCTTGAGAAAAGTATTCCACACTGAGGAAGGGAAGACTATCTACCACACGTCTCATCATATCGTACGAACCCAACATAACTTGTTGGTTCTTTACATTTGTATAACCTGCATCAACTCCAAAACCCTGCATCAATGCACCTCCACCTACCGAACCATACGGAGTAGACTGCTTAATAATAATGGTACCTGATGACATATATCGGGGAATCCACCTACGGTTTTTCAAATAAGCCAATCCAAAAGCTATAACAATGGCGATTAAGAATAAATACCAATAGTGCATGATACGAACCACCCACTCCATAACGTTGAAGTCTATGCCTTCATCGTCATCTTGCTGTTGCTGTTGAGGAGCACCATAAGGAGAATTGTACGGTGATGAATACGGACTGGCGTATGGGCTTGAATACGGACTCTGATACGGGTTATGATAAGGACTATTGTAAGGATTATTGTACGGATTGTTGTACGGATTGTTGTATGGATCCTCTTTTGCCATAATATAATTAGTTTTTAAAATCCAAGATTAGGTATATAATTCAATACTGTAATTAACAAACTGACTGAACTCATTATGATTGCAATGAATGAGCCATAGGTCTCTTGTTTAAAGAAACTGGCTGGTTCACGACTGACGTAAATCATATCGTTCGGGTAGATATAATAGTATTTACTATCAATGATTGATTTGGAACGGATATCAAATTCCAATACTTCCGGAGCCTCGTTCCCATGAGGACGAATGATACGCACGTGACGTCTATCTCCTGATGTACGCAAATTCCCTGTCATGGCTAAAGCCTGAAAAATAGTCATACGATCCTTGTATATATAGCGTATGCCGGAACCTACATCACCCAATACGGTAAAAGATTTATTGTAGAGAGCCACTTTCAAATCTGCATCAGGAATGAGTTCCCGGAAATATCTCTTCAGCGTATCTTGCGCCTCCAACTCTGTCAATCCCTCCAATTTGATTGGTTGCATAAAAGGCAAATCCACCGTACCGTCTGCATAGATACGATATGAATTGGCGTATTGTGAATTGTAAGAATTGGCGTTATTAGATAGTAACGTTTTTGTGATGGTCTCGTCCATTGTGAAAACACGATAGATAATTTCGTCGTTTACTTGTAAGCGATACGGTTGATAAGGGACCGAGTCATAAACAGGTATTTTTCGACCTTCTTGTAATAGATTCACCTCGCGATGCGGATAACAACCTGCCAGCATCATTGCTACCATAGCGAGAATAATATATACATAATTCTGTCTCATAGCAATTTTATTTACTAGCGTTAATAATACGAGTAATCAAGCCATAGAGGAAACCTCCAAAACCGAGTGTAGAAGCAACAATAGCAACCGTTGTGGCGGCATTGCTTACACCAAAGGCTTTACCTCTGAGATGTTGCACATAAATCACATCATTAGGCTGGATATAGTAATACTCTGAATTGATAATATCTTTGGAACGTAAATCGAACGATATAACTTTCGTTTTACCTTCAATCTCTCTGATAATCTGGACTTTGGATCGGTCAGACCAGTCACCCACGTCACCGGCTTGCGCCAAAGCCTCATAAATGGTCATTTTCTCACGGCGAATGGAATAGTTGCCCGTTCCTCCTTGTGAAATCACACTGTATGTACGTTGCACCACATTAACCTCACAACTGACCATTGAATAGTCGCCATAACTCTTAATGTAAGTGGAAAGTTCTTTTTCAAGAGCCAATTTGACATCACGGGTGGTCATCTCACGCACATACAAATGACCTATCAATGGAAAATCGATACAGCCGTCTTCTTGAACCAAATAGGTATAAAGGTCATAAGTACCGCTTTGATTTGTACCATAATTCACATTATTACGTATATACGAGCCATTGCCACCATACCCACCGGATGCACCGGAAGCATTAAATAATTTTGTCACGCCCTCATCCACCGAATATACATAGATATATAATCGGTCTCCCATTCGCAACTGATAGTCGGCAAAATCTAACGTGTCAGCATATTCGGGGATATGATTTTTACCGGGTTGCTGAAGCAAATTAACCTTCTTACTGGTTACGCAAGAAGAGCACATCAGAATCAGGCTACCAAGCAATATCGTTAGTATTTTTTTCATACGTACAATTAAAATCTCTAATCTACAATCTTATCTATGTTCGTCCCAGCCAAATGGGTGTTTTGCCAATGGCAATTTAGCCAACGGATGATAATCGCCCACCAAGCCGATTGGTTCGGCATGACGTATATTGCTCACTATCTCAATGCACGGACGAGCCTCGCTGATACGAAACCCTTCTCCTGCCAAGATACGTTTGTAGCTCTCCGTATGCAACTCCGTAAAACCGGCAGAGAACTCAAACTCTTCACCGTCAATGTTCAATGTGCGGTAGGTCTTTTTCTCGCCTTGCACGGCATTGGCTGGAAGACACTCCGAGTTAATACTTAAGAAATAACGCACGCGCGCCTGCTTGAGTTCCAAATAACCGGCTACACGGTCAAAGCTCATTACGTGAACGATATTCTTCTGCACAGGACCGAATATCCACTGCAGCATATCGTAGAAGTGTACACCGATATTGGTAGCTACTCCACCCGATTTATGCACATCGCCTTTCCAACTGCTATAATACCACTTACCGCGGCTTGTGATATACGTAAGGTCCACATCATACACCTTATCTTTTGGACCATTTTCCACTTTCTTCTTCAAATTGGCAATCGCTTCATGCAAACGCAATTGAAGAATCGTATAGGCTTGATGACCCGTTTCTTGCTCCAATTCCACCAAGTTGTCAATATTATACGGATTGAGCACCAATGGCTTTTCGCATATTACATTGCAGCCCAGACGCAAACCATAGCGAATAAAAGCGTCATGGGTATAATTAGGTGTACATATTGACATCCAACTAAGAGGATTATCCGTACGTTGTTGCTTACTACAGAAACGGTCGAACTGCTCGTTCTCGGTAAAGAAAGAGCACTCGGGGAAACTGCTGTCCAAACGGCCGACACTGTCGAATTTGTCGTATGCTACCATCAAGTTATTACCCGTATCTGCTATTGCTTTAATATGACGCGGAGCTATGTAACCGGCAGCACCAATAAGACCAAAATTTAAAGGTTGAGTATTCATTACGTTATATTACAATATCTAAAATAAAGTACCCTCGCACGCGAAGAGCGTGCAAAGGTACAATTTTTTTTTGAGATATGCAAATTTTTTGGCAATAAATTGCAAGTCTTTTGTTTTTTGCCATATTTAGTATACGATGAGTATAGGATGAGTATAGGATACCACATCAAATTATGCAGAGTGCATCTTCTTAAACAAAATGGAACGCATTGTTAGGAAGAAATACTTGGTATCTGTCCAGATTGGGTGTTGCAAATACTCGTCTAAATACTTGTTTTCGCTGGCATAAAGTTCTTCAAAGGTATTAGGATGGTCCACGTAGAAAGGGGGAATAAGCCCCGGTTTGCAACGCGTACGTTTTTCCTGCAATTCCGGTGGATATTGGTCAAACATAGTGCGACTCAAAGGACGTACTCCCACTAATTTGACATCTCGTTTAAGCCAATTTATCAGCATCGGCAACTCGTCCAGCCAATATTTACGCAAGAAACGTCCCCACGCCGTAATCCGCCAATCATCGTCACTTTTGTCGGCTATATTCATACCGCCACGCTGGTCAAACACATATTTTTGAATATATTCCGAATAAGGATGCATGGTACGGAATTTATAGAAATAACGTATTTCCTTGTTCTTGCATACACGGGGAAGTTTGATTAACGGACCATAAACCTTGATATTTTCCTGCTCGTACGGTTGTGAATGACGATGAGCGAACACATACTCGATATGCCCCATTGGCACAATTTCATCTACCTCAAAACCACAGTAATACAAACGTCCCAAGACTTCTGTCTTACTTAATGTACGTTTCCGTCCTTTGGTCAGATCATAGTGCAAACGGCTCATCAGTAGCAGACGGGGAAAGACTCGCCGATAGATAAACCATGACAAAAATACGATCCAATTGATACCTTTGGGATAAGAAGCCAATATCTTGCGCTTGATATACTCTTGTGGACGATAGCAGCACACATAACGCCCATCATCTGGCAACTTTTGATTGACGATACAAAAACGTTTATTGATACCTTTTGCATCGTTCAATAGCGTCAAATCAACCAATGTATCATACTGATAATCTGGAATCTGCAAGAAGGAGAATCGGTCTCTATTGGCTACTATTTTTGTACGTCTGTTATCCAACTTGGCTTTGGATAACAACATTTGATAATCCTCCTCGGTAGTCAGAGACAGAACAGCTTGATGAACGGTTTCGATAGATGATTGCGAACGCGGTTCATCTTCTCTTAAAACCTGAGCATTTGTTCTCTGCTCAATTACCATTGGGGGAACGTTCATATTTAGTGCAAATTTCCAATAGTGCGTGAGCAAAATAGCAATTGCATTTAGAAGAAATACCATGCCAATCACGCCCATCACAACCATTTGAGAGAAAGCATACGGAAGATAAGGAGCACCTATATTTGTAATAATCACTATCAGTCCACTGGTCAGCAAAAGTATCAGTATTTCCTGCCACAACCACGCTTCTTTGTAGGAACGTTTATATTTCGTAGTAATAATTCCCAATACAATCCATATAGCGGTCATTAGGACGAACAACATTGCATAAGCAAGTATTTCCGATTTATGGGCAGTCAAACGCCATAAAATGCACACAACGGAAGCTATCAGCCATATACAGCAATCAATAATTATTTTCTTACCCATATCAATATACGTTTAATAATGTTTTTAATGGATTGAACAATCTTTTCTTGCCACCACTCTACGCTATTATCTGTCCAACGTTGGGGATGAGTCGTGATTAAAAGATGTGTGATTGAGATATTTATGTTGCCTTGAGGATTGCCGTTTGTCAACCATTTGATAATCTCATCTGTTGAGTGAAACGTCAGTCCTTCTTTATTCCAAATCTCTTGTTGAGGAACTTTGTCACGAACGCTTACTTTATATCCGTCCCAGCATCGGCCGGTATCCGTCAAATAGAAAGTATGGTTATAGTCTTCATCAAAATATGGTTCATAATCAATACCATAATGATGATAATCATAGTATTTCCACAAATCTTTTCCGTCATATTGCGAAGTAGGTGCGCCATGCATGCAGATACGATGAACCGGATAGAACGTGCGGAAATAAGCAAGCCACTGTTCAAAATGGGCAATTGCCAATTCGGGATTGCCGTTACATAGACTCATATCCTCATAATGATAGCCTATTTCGTGTCCCAATGCTACGATTTGACGAATAATATCGGGATTGTTACTTTCGTCCACACATCGGAAATAATAAATGGCATGCACTCCCAATTCGGCTTCGATTTGGGCGAGAGCAAGACTGTGTTTGGGACGTTTATCCACGTCATGCCTTAGCGTAAATGGAATACCGCTGAGCCATAGTGACATTACCAACTCGCGGTACTTAGAACGTGTAAAATCCATAGATTATTGATATAAAGTGTTAAGATATTGTGCTATACGTAATCCTGAGGTATAGAGGAGCCAGTCACAAAGATCGCTCCAAGTCCATATATAATGGTAGGTGTTCGTGTCGCCTTTTTCCTGATAATCGTATATGGCTTGCGTGATGGAATACACTTTTATCAGATCATCTTCGCGGGATTGGGAGAGCATAAGAGGTGTTAGTTTATCATATTTGTCCACCAACATTTGTGCATATTCGGAGTAAGAGTAACCACGTGATTCAATCAGTTTCTCATCCCAAACCGTATGCAGATTGGTGGCTTGTCCGAACCATTGCATCTCTATTAAATTGCCTCCTTTATCTTCCTCACGGGCAACATGCATCGGGCAGAGGGCATCTGCGCGAAGGTGAATAAAGAAGACGAGTGCATCGTGATAGGACATTTTCTCGTTCAAGATAACGTAGGTATCCTGCTGCTGTTGCAAGGAATCAGAGAGCAAGTCTAAAACTTTCCACAGATTGCCACCATGCTTGGGATAGTGGGTAAGGGTACGAATCAGTTGAGCGTTATTCAAGTTCCCTTTGAGGTCCTGGAAATGCCAATCGTAAGACGTTGGATAGAGTGATGATTTACTTCTAATTTCATCGGGCCACGTACTCCAATACACCAAGCCGTGTGTACCCAATTCGCTGTCTAATCGAGCAATGGTCGAGTCACTCATATAGTGGTATGCCACCTGTGCCACAATACGATGTCCCTTAGGTCCCCATGCCATCACCATCGTTGGAGTTAGACACAATCCGATAAAGAAAAGATAACTGCGTTTCATTGTATTTGATTGCCTAATAAATCATATTGATGCTTATTGCATTGTAGCACATAACGTCCGTTTTGAATAAATCGGAAGCATTCGACATTATCATATACTGGTAATAAATCGGTGTGTTGAAGTAATGTTGAATACGTTGTGTTTGCTACTGTAGGTATTTGATTGGTTGGGAATAGCACCCAATAGGTAAAGTCTTTCTGCCATTGTTCATTGCGTATATGTACGTATATCGTTCCATCATTTCCATCTATGCTGTATCCTAAACTTTCACCCATCCAATAATCCAAATGGGCAAGTTCATTCACCACATGTTTCCACGTTGAATACAAAAAGAGCGAATGAGTATCGGTGAGGTGATACGCACTGTGAATTTTCAAATCCTGTATGGTGATACTGTCGTTCGCAAAAGATACATTATAGCGGGCTTTTTTACCCACAGATGTCACATAAAAGTGATACAAACCGTCTTGTTCCCGCCGAATGATGGTTGGAACGGTAGCAATACGCTGATTATTCCACGTTCCTGACAAATAAAAAGAATTTTCCTGCAAGGGATAAGCCAATATATATTCTCCGTCCGTCAAAGATGTATCTTGTTTAATATCTAATAGTTGCCAATCTGAATATAAGGCATATAACGTCATATCTTTTGCAGGACCGTACCAATCTCCCACCTGCCAATGAATAGGTTCGTCAAATGTATCATCAATTTGTTTTTCGCACCATCCTATAGCCTGCCAGGTTTTGTGATTTATAGTCACTGTATTGGGCATATCCGGCAGCAGAATACCGGCCAATGGTTCCGTTTCTTTCAGCGTATCGGTTTTTACCTCTCCTTTACCTGTCAAATACGACAATACTACCCTGTGTGCCTCTGGCGGTGCAGGAGTATAGACCACCGTCACATGATCCAAATAGACGGAATTTTCCGTTCCGGCAATAGTAACCTTCATTTCCGAAACACTATCACAAACCAACTCATTCTGTAACACTTCTATCGGTTGAACTGCCGAAGAAAAACCTTTGGTACCCTTCCATTTTTTATAACTGCCTTCTCCGACGATTATCGTTTCCTTACCTACTTGAACGCTCACGTTTGCACCACCGGATTGGCTATTGGAAGCCATGTACAACGTTATTGACTGAACTGTACCGATAGGCAATCCGGACAGTACCAGCGTAGCCGTATTTCCTGCACCAACACGTCCTCCGCTACGTGTATCGTTTAGAAAAGTAACCGTCATATTACTGCTCACTTCACCACTCAAAACAGCCACATCATACTTGCTTACGGTAGCCGTTACTGTGGCAGTCCACGAAGACATTGCCACCAATAAAACGAATATGAAAGATACGATTCTTTTCATTTTTTAACTGCCTGCCACAACACCTCAATGGGGTGCAAGGCTTTCACTCCTGTTCCGTCCAATATCTGTTGCCTGCAACTCGTCCCGGGTGCACAAACAACCGTCTTTTGTCTTTCGTCTTTGGTTTTTTGGCTTTCTCTCACGGCAGGGAATAGTACCATCTCGCCTATTTCCATACTGGTCTTGTAGTGTTCTTTCTCATACCCGTAACTTCCTGCCATGCCACAGCAACCGCTGGGAATAACATGTACTTCTGCACCTGTCAACTGCAAGCACTCTGCCGTTTTTTCCACTCCCACCAAGGCTTTTTGGTGGCAATGTCCATGCAGCCAAATATCCGTACCGCGTAAACTTGCAAAATCATTGGCTGATATATTGCCTTTCCCGATTTCGCGCATCAACCACTCGTCATACAACAGGCAGTTCTTCATCAATCCATCATTAAGCCCGTTAGGGCGTTTCAATCCACCATTCCCCACTAACCTTGGGTATTCGTCTCTAAAACTCAATATACAACTTGGTTCTATGCCTACCAACGGGGTCTCGTCTGATACGATAGGTGCTAATAACTGTACGTTCTTACGGGCATATTTGGCTGCCAAGTGCAAACAGCCTTTTGAAATGGCAGCCCTACCCGATTCCACATGTTTAGGTATTTCCACCTCATATCCCAATGCCGTTATCAATTCGGCAAACTTCAGTCCCAATTCAGCCTCTTGATAGTTGGTAAATTCGTCCGCGAATAGGTAAATTTTACCTTTCGTTGGAATTGTTGTTTTAGGTACACTATGTGCCACTAACCATCGCATTGAGTGCCGACTGAGCGAAGGTATTTGCCGTTCGGCTGCAAACCGCACGATATATTTAACAATTGCACTTGTCCATCGCGTACGCGCGAACCAATTATATATATGCGGCACCACACTTCCCAAACGTTCTACTACCGCCATACGTGCCACCAACCAACTTCTAAAAGGAGTTCCCGTTTGGTCATATTTCATCTGTAGCACTTCGCTACGTAAGCGGGTCATATCCACATTACTCGGGCATTCGCTCTTGCAGCCTTTGCATGACAAGCAACTATCTAATACCTCTGCCACTTCCTTACTGGTCAGCGCATTAGGGTCATTGGTCAGTTTCTCTCGCAGCACATTGGCACGAGCACGTGTCGTCCATAATTCATCGCCACTCACTTTGTATGTCGGACACATCGTACCCCCCATCAGATTACTTTTCCTGCAATCTCCTGACCCATTACACCGTTCAATCCGCCGCATCAAATCTGTCAATTCATCATTCAGCCCTTTAGGGCGGTTCAATTCATCATTGACATTATCGTACCTCAACCACTGGTCCATTGGCGGTGTATCTACTATCTTGCCTACATTGAGAATACCATCTGGGTCCCACGTTTGCTTTAATTGACGGAACAACTCGTACACCTCATTTCCATACATCAGTGGAATAAACTCCCCTCTCAATCGGCCATCGCCATGCTCCCCACTCAAACTGCCTTTATGTTTTTTCACCAACTTAGCGGTCTCTTCTGCCACCTGACGGAACTTCTTTCTGTCGCCGGCATCTTTCAAATTCAAGATAGGACGCAGGTGCAATTCGCCTGTTGAGATATGTCCATAATACACACAGTCCAAGTCCAGCCTCTTCATCATCTCTTGAAAGTCTGCCATATATGCACCCAATCGCTCCGGTGCCACAGCCGTATCTTCTATCACGCCAACAGGCTTGGCATCACCTTCAGCACCTGTCAGAACACCCAACCCTGCTTTACGCAAATTCCACACTTTTTCAACGTCTGAATCAAACAGCATTTTAATAGGGAGAAATCCGAGACCTTCCCGACGGTCGACCGACGGTCGAATTTTGTGTTGAGTATCTGTTAAGCATAAATCATCGGCATATTTTTCTGCTTTTTTTCGCAGTTCGTCTATCGTCTCTGCCCAGAACTCACTCACCAAGATTCCGGCCGGCAGATGGTCTTTGTCCAGCCCAAGCACCTCCATGTTCTTCTCTGCCGACAGATTACCTTTGGCTAATTCCAATATCTTGCCGTCTATCAGTTCCACGGCAACAGGCTTTTGTTTCAAAGCACATAAATTGGCACTCCACGCTTCGTTTAGGTCATCTAACATCTTGCACACCACCATCTTATGAGCCGGTGGTAATGGGTCTAAATTGAGTGTTATCTCTGTCACAAAGCACAAAGTCCCCTCGCTCCCCACTATCAACTTTATCAATCCATCACTAAGCGAAGCCATCAATTCATCATTAAGCGAAGCGATCAATTCATCATTCCCAACGGCTTCATCTATCGCATATCCGCAACTTCTCCGTCTCAAACTGATGTCAGGAAAATTCTCCTTCAATAATTTTTGTACCTGTTCATCATTCTTCCACCCCGCTAATTGCGTTACAATCCGTTCTCCTAACTCACTATCAATTCTTAATTCATAATTCTTAATTTCGAATGTACTGCCGTCACTCAATAGACCTTTGATACCAATGACATGGTGCCGTGTACTGCCATAAATCAAACTATGCGTTCCGCAGGAATTATTGCCAACCATTCCACCTATGCAGCAACGATTGCTCGTACTTGTTTCCGGACTGAAAAACAAGCCGTATGGTTTAAGTGCTATATTCAGCTCGTCGCGTACTACACCCGGTTGGACACGCACCCAACGTTCCCCTGCATTTATCTCCAAAATGCGATTCATGTAGCGACTCACATCTACTACAATACCGCTGCCTACTACTTGTCCTGCTATACTGGTACCACCCGCACGGGGAATAAGGTGAGTTTTCCTCTTGCGTGCTTCTTCCATCAGTTCGCGAATATCGTCCTCTGTCTTCGGATAGGCGACACCCATCGGCATCTCACGATAGGCGGAAGCGTCTGTGGAATACGCTATTCTATGTAAGGCATCAGTTAGAATATGCATCTTACAAATATTGATTGGTCAGTTTGGTACTGGTATTGATGGAGATAGACATTTTTTTCTTATCATTACTGCCCATTAAGATATTTTCGGAATGGGCTACTATCACATCACACTGCGGATTGATATAGTTTTTTTTCATATCAAAGTTGTTTTCCTAATAGAGAATAAATATGTCCGTTTCGTCTAATCAGTATATGCCCTTTCACCATCTGCTTGGCGGTACAAGATGAGTTATTCCACATCGATGGCAATAAAGTTGTTTCACCACGTGGAGATATAGAGAGTAACTTACGTTCAGATACACCGATACCGGCACTTTGTTCCGGCACTTCGTCCATCTTAATATATCCTTTGTTGGAACCCATAGAACACCCTTCTCCAACTTGCATTAAAGCATTTTCATAAATCACCCAGGTATTTTCCAAAATTTTACCATCCGTGATTTCGTCTAAATTTCCGTATAAACCGTTGCGATTGCCGGCAACAAGTGCCTCGTCGCCCTCTTCGTCCCACAACATAGCCGAACCGGTTGCCATATAAATATACGGCATACCGGCAATCAAATCTTCTACCTGCTCCACCACTAAATTAGTTGGTGCCATAGCCGAACCTTCGCGATAAGCTATTTGATAAAACTCCACGCCACGATACGCATTAGCCGGAACATTCTTAGGACGGCATACGATACCTATATCGCCCTCAGTGGCAGTTTGTTGCATGTCCCATTTTTCTTCCTCATGAGATGAGTAACTCCACGTGTGATGAATAAACGTTACGTCATCTATATACACATTATAGTTTGTACTTCCTGACCGTACCGCCTCCCAGCGTACATAGCAATCTGTCGGAGTAGCCAAACGAACAGAAAAAATAGTAGAAGATGCAGCCGCATTTGTAGGTATATAAAGTTGTATATTATCCCAAGTATCGTTTTGAAATCCTGCATTATCTATATATCCAGCTGAATATTTATCGGCAGTTTTAGTATCACCGACCATAGACCATTTATTGCCATTGGTAGAAACATAAACATACAACCGCACTTTTTCATCGTTCTTCTTAACATTGTCCTTCTTGACTTTAAACTGCACTTCGCTCAAGCATGGTATGCGCTCCGATGTAAGCGATGCTGCGTTTGTTGAAGAACCGGTATTGGCTCGTATAATAGCACAATTATTGCCCGAACCGAACATATTGTTTGTGGAACCGACTATTCCATTTACCAACTGCCAACTATGGTCATTATGCGTATAAGTCAGGTTACCATAAGATGTTCCCTGCGCTTCACTAAAATCTTCTGACCAAGATTCAGTAGTAACGGACATAGTACTGTCTTTTACCACAATACTGCGTGCATACATAGTAAGACACAACGCAGATATCATTACAATTACCAGTATTCGTTTCATAGTTTACATTTGTGTTGCTTGATATTCCTCCAATGCTTTGCGAAGAACCACCATTGCCTTTGCCATTTCTTCGCGTTTCAGCACGTATGCCATGCGAACTTGGTCTCGTCCGTCTTCCGGATTGGTATAAAATCCTGTACCGGGTGCCATCATCACGGTTTGTCCTTCGTATGTAAAATCGGTCAAACACCACGTGCAGAATTTCTCGGCATCATCGATGGGTAGTTTAACCATCACATAAAAAGCCCCCATCGGTGTAGGAGCAAACACACCCGGAATTTGATTGAGTTGGTCTATTAAGAAATTACGGCGAGCCAGGTATTCATCATACATTTCTTCCATATATTCCTCCGGCGTACCCAAACTGGCTTCAGCCACTACCTGACCAAATAAAGGTGGTGACAAACGGGCCTGACAGAATTTCATTACAGCCTGCCGTACTTGTTTATTTTTCGTAATTAACGCCCCAATACGGATACCACATTCGGAATACCGCTTGCTCACACTATCTACCAAGATAACATTCTCCTCTATTCCCTCCAAGTGGCATGCCGATATGTACGGACGTTTAGTGTAAATAAACTCACGATAAACCTCATCGGAAAATAGATATAGGTTGTATTTCTTCACCAAATCACGTATCTGACGCATTTCCTGTTTGGTATATAAATAGCCTGTAGGATTATTTGGATTGCAAATCAGAATAGCCCTTGTCTTGTCAGTTATTTGTTTCTCGAATTCCTCAACGGGAGGTAACTTAAAGCCATCTTCGATATTTGTTTTTACACTCTTGACCACCGCACCACAACTGATAGCAAAAGCCATGTAGTTGGCATAACTTGGATCCGTAACGATGATTTCATCGCCTGGATTAAGGCATGCCATATAGGCAAACATAATAGCTTCCGAACCGCCACAAGTAATGATTATCTCGTCAGGACTGAGGTCTATGCCGTAATTGGCATAATAACTCACCATTTTGGTACGCAACGACTTCAGTCCCTGCGAAGGCGAATAGTCCAACACTTCAGGTGTGAAACGCTGAACGGCTTCCAAGGCACATTTGGGTGTAGCTATATCCGGTTGACCGATATTTAGATGATACACCTTGGTACCATTCAGTTTGGCAGCATCAGCATATTTTGCCAACTTACGAATAGGTGATTGCGGCATATTCTGTGCCCGCTGTGATATTTCCATATTATTGTATTTTAATTTTCAATCTATATTTTTGTTATTACTTTCTTTCCCAATTGATATATCCATGGTTTTAGAATGCATATATATCTGCCCCACTCTTTAAGCTCACCGCCCATTTGTAGTTTGAAATCTCGCACACCGTATGGTATTCCCGGCTCTCCTGCCCCCATCATATCAATGCACTGAATATTATGCAAACGACTATATTCTATCATAGACCATGTACTCATCACTTGTCCACATATATACCACTCGTACGCTTTTTCTTCCATTACCGGCATCAATACACCTCCTATTATTTCTCCCTTACGATTCACAGTCACCAGCACTTTTACACCTTGCTGCCAAGCGCTCAAAAAAAACGACTCTTTCGGCAACGGACGATGCACTTTCGTACGATAAAGATATTTTAAGCATTTATAGAACGCATTTACCTCTTCTGCGTTTTTCGCTTCGTGCCAACTATACCCTATGCGAATGGCGTTATTGATTTGCCGCATCTTGGCTTCGGGTATATCTCGCATAGGATATATCAATACATCATAATGCGGCTGATACACCCAACCGGCTTGTTCAAAACTTAAACGATAACTACTATAGTCGTCATAACAACGCATTTCTGCATATATACAATGTTGTTGTATGGCTTCATTACGCATTTGTTGCATCATAGTTATGACGGCACCATTAGACAGCTTAAATTCGTCCTTGATATATGGTCCACCTTGCACAATTGCTCGTTTTGTCCAACTGCACCCTTGCACATGAGCCAAACATGAACACTCCTCTTGCTCAACCCGAATAGAATGATCAAATAAAGTTTCTGCCTGTGATGTTTGGAACCAATTATTCACTTTATTATTTTTTACGAATATATCTAGAATTAAAATTCCGTTTGTTTAAAATCTTTTTCGTCATTAGAATCTTGACTCAATCGATTTATATTGATATCTCCCCATGAGATACCTTCATATTTACCGGCATAATCAACATCTTTCCATTGACGAACCAAATCGATGATTATTTTGTTTGGATAGTTAACCAACACATCCTTAAAATCTTTCTCTTTGTTCGTTATCACGAGTACATCACTTTGTGAGCACACCTCGTCCAAATTATCGGTTACAAAATGCTGTAGGTGTGGTATCTTAGCCATGATAAAGTCCTTGTTGGTACCGGTTAACTCACTAACCTTGACATTCTTATCATAGATACGAATCTCAAAGCCTTTACCAAGCAGACTCTCCACCACATCCACAATAGGACTGCAACGTAAGTCATCTGTTCCAGCCTTGAAACTAAGTCCTAAAATGCCTACTTTGCGCTTACCCTGTGCCATAATAAGTTGCACAGCACGTTTCTTCTGCAGTTCATTGCTCTCAAATATACTCTCAATCACGGGCACATCTATATATAAGTCATGTGCCAAAGTCTTGAGGGCTTTCATATCTTTCGGCAAACAACTGCCACCATAGGCGAAGCCGGGTTTAAAATAGTATGGCGATATATTCAGTTGCTTATCTTTACAGAATATCTCCATCACTTTGTGGCTGTCAACGTTAAGCCCTTTGCATATATTGCCCACCTCGTTACCGAAGACAATTTTCAAAGCGTGGTATGTATTATTGACATACTTCATCATCTCAGCCACTTTGATATCCGTACATATAAATTCCGCATGAATACCCTGGTATAACTCGCGAAACACTTGCTCTGCATATGGACTATCCGTCCCTATCAAAGTCAATGGCGGGTTGAAGTAGTCCTCTACGGATGTGCCTTCGCGCAAGAACTCCGGATTGCTGACTACAGTGAAGTCCGTGCCACGTTCCAATCCCGATGCTTCTGCAATTATCTGTCCAACTTTCTCATTTGTCCCCGGCAAAACGGTGGAGCGAATAGCAATGATATGCATACCATCGTGCCTTCTATCTTCTATTCCTTCTATCCTTCTATCTTCTGCCTCTTCTATACGATTGCGTTTCACACGCAGCGCTTCCCCTATTTGACGAGCAACAGCATAGATATAGTTGAGGTTGAGGTGTCCTTCTTTAGACGAAGGAGTTCCCACCACGATAAAACTTATTTTGGTTAATTGTATTGCCTCGTTTACATCGGTTGTAGCACACATCAGTCCTTTCTCGTGTGCTTCTTGACATAGTTCAGCAATCCCTTCTTCGATGATAGTGGGTTTGCCTTCGTTCATAAGCCGCACTTTGTTCTCGCTTACATCCACGCCAATCACTTTATGGCCCAATTTAGCTAAACATGCTGCACCTACGCAGCCCACATAACCTAATCCAAAAATCGAAACTTCCATTATATATAGAATTAATATTAATAATCAATCATTTTTTCTCCACGTATCGTACGGTGAATGCCACGATATAGGATAGTCCACAGCAAATGACATGCATACACCGGTGCGTACGGGTATACCAATTGTACCACGCGGAATCGGCTTTTCAGTGTCTTCCATTTGCGAACAATGATATTCATCTTCTTCGCCTTTTCACGTGCCTCGTAGCGGTCTTTGCTATCACCAAAGTCTTTTGCCCGTGCGATACCTTCCGCCCATACATGTTGCGCAAAAGGTTCTCCGTGTTTTTGCAACCATCTGCTCCACTCCATTGTGCCTTGTGCATTGTTAATCGTACATCCCAATAAAGGCCATTCTACTGCCGGCAGCCCTAAGTACTTCACACATACATATCCCATCAGTTGCCATGGTTGCATCAAATGCAATTTACGTAAGTTAGTCCGCAGATATTCAATCCATTGTGCATTGTGCATCGTCAATTGTGAACTGATTTGGTGTGCCAATAGTGCCACATCGGCTATTTGCTTAAATCCTACCCCTTCTTCCACAAAGTGGTACCACGCATGCATAAAGGTAAAGAGCATATTGAATTTTGCTTCAGGAATAGTGAAAATTATTCCATCGCTCGTTATTTGTTCCCCAGCGCTACATCCTGCGTGCTCTAAGGCATAATAGATACGTTTGTCACGTGGCAGTTCCATCTTGATGGTACTGCGGTGCATTTCAATCAGTCCATCGGGCAAGACAAAGTTATAGTGCTTTAGTTCTTCCCATTCCTCATCATGATGCTTGGCTTGGGGGAACGCAGCACGTAATACGGCAGCAGCTTGATGATACTGATCCGGACCTACATAGATATCTAAATCCCCCCAACTACGCAAGTAGGGCTGCGGATAGAGCCGTGCCAAGCCAAAGCCTTTGAGCAACACCGGATGTAGGTGTGCCTGATAGAGGGCAGTCTGCACCTGCTGTAATAGATGAATATGCTTCTCATAGGATAACATATTCTGCATACACACTTGCTTCATCTGCATGAATAACTCTCCTCCCTTTAGGGGGGAGTCAGAGAGAGGCTGTTGTTTGAGCAGTTGGTCGAAGATAAGCGGTGCGGTGCCTTGAATCTGAGCCAATCGCACCAGCGATTCCAAATCTAAAGGATTTGAGAGTACGGGCCATTCGCTTTGCTCACTAATGGAGCATGGAGTATGGACTGTCTTTATTCCTTCAGCCGAAGGCGGTCTATTGGTGCATTGTCCACCGTCAATCGAACAAGTGCATTGTGCACCGTCAATTGCTGTAAAGCCAATTGCTTTACGCAGCAGTTGCAAATATATTTCTTGTATATTAGTCATTCTTATTTTTTTCTTGCGCTACTTTGTCAACAAGTGACAGCATATACGCATTAATGTCAATAAATTCATGGTCTATCTTATCGCGTAAAGCATTTTGCTCTTTTACGCGCTCATCTACTGATTTTTTATTATCGCATACCGAATCAATCCACTGTTCAAACGGCATAGTTACGGTATTTTGCAAATTAGCCACTTTGGATGCCGCTAAGTTAGCTGGCATGCTGTGACGTATGCCTAAGTAATATGCGGGAACGCCTAATAATGCAGCCTCACGCGCCATGCTATCGCCACTGGATACCAATCCTGCACTATAGTATATTAAGGAGTGTATATCCTCAATAGGTTCCTGTAATAATATCCAATCCGCCGGATATTCAGAACGACGATTTTTCTCCTCTAACGAGA
>JAKSMY010000040.1 GCA_024400275.1 Paludibacteraceae bacterium
TTCCGTTGATTGCCGTTAACTGCGCCATCATGGGTGGTTCGCTCTTTATGCAGCAACGTGTGCTGTTAGACCCTGAAAACGTGAAAGCCATTGCCAACCTCGGTGACGCTTTTGCTTTCGCCATCGGTTCAGGTTTAGGTTGGATGTTGGCTATCGTTTGCTTGGCCGGTATTCGTGAAAAAATGGAGTATAATGATGTTCCCAAGCCCTTGCAAGGCATCGGTATCACCTTCATTACGGTAGGTTTGATGGCGTTGGCTTTCATGTGTTTTAGCGGACTTAATATTTAATAAGGAGAACAACTATGGATATTCAAGCAATTATTTATGCAGTTGTAGTATTCCTCGTTGTAATACTCCTGCTTGTTGTAATTCTGCTCGTTGCCAAGAAATACTTGGTAGCCAGCGGAGATGTTAAAGTGACCGTTAACGGCGACAAGGAATTTGCCATTCCTGCCGGAGGTACGCTGCTTGCTTCTATGGGCGCAGCAGGCGTACACCTGCCTTCCGCCTGCGGTGGTAAGGGCAGTTGCGGTCAGTGTAAGTGTCAAGTGCTCGAGGGTGGCGGTGAGATTCTGCCTACCGAGACGGTGCATTTCAGTCGTAAACAGCAGAAAGACCATTGGCGCTTAGGTTGCCAGGTTAAGGTGAAGAATGACCTTCAACTCAAGATTGACGAGTCTGTACTCGGCGTGAAAGAGTGGGAGTGCGAGGTTATTTCCAATAAGAACGTGGCTACCTTTATTAAGGAGTTCAAAGTGAAGTTGCCTGCCGGTGAGCACATGAACTTCGAGCCGGGCAGTTACGCACAGATTCGTATTCCCGAGTACGATATTGATTACGACCGTGACATGGATAAGGACCTTATCGGCGACCTCTATTTGCCTGCTTGGAAGAACTTTGGTCTCTTCGGTTTGAAGCAGAAGAATACCGAAGCCACTATCCGTGCTTATTCGATGGCTAACTATCCCGACGAAGGCGACATTATCACGCTGACCGTCCGTATCGCTACGCCGCCTTTCAAGCCGAAAGACCAGTGCCCCAACGGACCTGAGTTCCAGGATGTGCCTTGCGGTATAGCCTCCACCTATATCTTCTCGCTCAAGCCGGGTGACAAGGTTATTATGAGTGGTCCTTACGGTGAGTTCCACCCTGTTTATGACAGCAAGAAAGAGATGATTTGGGTCGGTGGTGGTGCCGGTATGGCTCCGTTGCGTGCTCAAATCATGCACATGCTCAAGACGCGCCAGTGCCGCGACCGCGAGATGCACTATTTCTACGGCGCGCGTGCTATTGACGAGGTCTTCTTCTTGGATGATTTCTTGCAGTTGGAGAAGGATTTTCCCAATTTCCACTTCCACTTGGCTTTGGACCGTCCCGATCCCAAGGCAGACGGACTGGGAATCAAATACACGGCGGGCTTCATAGCACCCGTGATGGGCGATACCTATCTCAAACAGCATGATGCACCCGAAGATATCGAGTACTACCTGTGTGGTCCTCCGATGATGGCGAAGACGGTGGTTGACCTGCTGCATTCGCTGGGTGTAGATGACCAGGATATCCGCTTTGATAATTTCGGAGCATAATCCACAAAAAGGAGGGCACACGGTGTCCTCCTTTTTTATCTCGCCTCAAAACTTACTATTATTAAGATGAAGCTTGTGTTTTTATTGTCCAATTTCGCCTTTTTAAGACCGAGGGTTGACCGACAGTCATTCGACCGTCATCAAAGACTTATCCGAAACGCTCAAGAACATACTATTTTTCATTTTCCTCATTTTACTTGCATACTGGGCGAATGGAATATCCTGGGCAGCGAATATTGTTGTTCCGATCCACATACTTTGCGTTTAAGGCGTAGTAGTACGCGTAAGACGAGCCGTGATATGTATCCATCTCGGTTGTCCAATAATAGCCGGCAGTGCCGATATTAAAGAGACAGGACCTGCTATAGGAACCAGCAGCAGGCAAAAAGATGGAGTTACTGTTTGTTTTGCTTGATACAATATAACCGGAAACTCCGGTATTGTTGTAGTCGGTGGTCCAAGTCCAAGTACAATACTGTATGAGGTCAGTAAAATCTCCACCATGGGGCATTTGCCAATTGCCTCCCCAATTCACATGAGCAGCATCGTCCTCAAGGTCAAGAGTGGTCTTGCCTCCTTTATTATTGTATTTTATGAAGGTTGAACCATCATCGTTTGTATCAAAATAGGTACTCCAATCATACATGGCTTTGGGTTTTGTCTCGCCCCAAGCAAAGTAATCGCCGTAGCCTTGGGGGGCGGTGGCACCCAAATTCATGTTTGCCCACTTGACACCACGTGGCAAACCTAAATCGACCATCTCCAATCCTTCGGGAGTATGAATGCTGTCACAGGTACTGATAATAATCGTATCATGCTCAATAACGGTATCGTGAACCACAACGGATTTTGGTAGCCAAAGAACGAGTTGGTCCGCATCTTCCATCGTTCCATACTTGATACTATCGATTTGTTCTATCGGTTGCCCTAAGACAGCACGACCGTTCAACCAAGTGATTTGGTTCATTTGCGACATGGCAAACAGGCTACTCAGCACCATTGCCATAGATAAAAAAAGTCTTTTCATAAGTATAAATTAAAATTGTTAATTAAAATTGTTGCCGTTATACCTTATTTATTAACAGGACTTACTTGCATACGGGACGAATGGGTAGTCCGTCATGTCTGAATTCGGTTCGACATGCGTTAGGATAAGACTGTGTTATTACAAAGTCCTCCGAGTGAAAATCAAACATAAGTGGGTTTGCTTGATAGTAACCTACATTGTCGCTTATTTTGAGTGTCGAAGACCAATATTGCCCTTCTTTGCCGACATAATAGTTTTCGTCATAAGAGATACGACCTCCGGCAGGCAGAAAAATCCACCTGTCCGTATAGCCCGCCTTCTTTCCACTTACTTTATATCCAATGATGTTGTTGATGGTAGTCCACTCCCAAGTACAACTGTCTTTTAAGGCATTCCATTCTTTTTGTGTGGGCATACGCCAATCGCCTCCCCAAGTGATATAAGCGGCATCGTCTCGCATCTCGAGTGTGGTTTTACCATCTGCCTCACAATATTTAGTGGCGATAAAGTCCTTTCCCTCTACCTTACCATATTTATAATTGCTTTGCGAGAAATATGTTTTAGCAATAACCTCGCCCCATGCAAAATAACTTCCGTATTCTTCCGGTTTGGTTGCCCCAAGATTTAGATTTGCCCACTTAACGGAAAGTCCGAGATCTACCATTTCAAGATTTTGTGGTTGAGTTGCTATTCCCTGAAAGTCATGTAACATAATGGTGTCATGTACAAGAACCGTATCATGCACAAAGGCGGTGTCATGAAAGACAATCGTTTGGGGTAACAAGAGAAGCAAGGTGTCGGCACCGTCCATTGCGCCATATTTGACACTATCAATTTGTGCTATCGGTTGCCCTAAGACAGCACGACCGTTCAACCAAGTGATTTGGTTCATTTGCGACATGGCAAACAGGCTACTCAGCATCATCGCCATTGATAAAAGAAGTTTCCTCATATTCTGTTATTTGTTTGAAATTAAATGTCCTTTTGCATTATATTGTTTACCGTCTTTCACGATAATCAGTCTTCCGCCGGTGATATACTTACCCACTTTGCGAACAGGGGTATCTGTAGTGCTGATGGATTTCTCATCTGTAGGAGTAGATGTCTGATATTCACCGTAGGTCAACGTTATATCTTCCAAGGAAGATGTTTTTACTCGCAGTTGCTCAACGCCGTCAATCAACAAAACAAAAGATTCATCTACAAACTTGATTTGTGGCATTTGACTCAAGCGGTAACAGACGCTACTGCCATTTACCCACATGTAAATAGCATCGTCAACTTTCATTTTTCTACCGGCAGCCTGAATGCCGATAACGCCAAGCATGGCGCAAAGAAATAAAATAATTGTTCGTTTCATACTAATTTTGTATTTATTGTTTATAATACATTGTTTGATTAGGCACAAAAAAGTGGACTAAACTTTTTTATCCTCATTTGCAGGTATCGCCAAACACCTTTGTAGTTGAATCATCGAAGTAAAGCCCACTCGCAAGGAGTGAGCGCTGAACTTTACTTCACAACTACATTCTTAAAACTGGCGATTTTGCAAATGTGTGAAACAAAGATAACGCTAAATTATCTATTGTGCAAATTGGTTGCTCGTTTTATTTCATAGGCGATTTGATATATATTTATTTTCATAATTTTGGTGCAAAGATACAAAGAATTTTCGAAATACACAAGTATTTTTTGTTTTTATTTGCATAAGTCCTCAAAAAGTTGTACCTTTGCACGCCAAAGAGGGAGGATACGTATCCAATAAGTCATACTTAATGATGAAAAAACTACTTTTATACATAGGACTTTGTTGGGCAGTGACAGACATGTTCGCTGCGCCTATTACACCCGATGAGGCAAGTCAAATTGCTATCCAATGGTTAGGTAAGAAATCCGGAGTGGCAAGACGTGTACTATGCGGCGATAGTAGAATAACAGAGGCTGAATCAACCGCTAATCAGCCGATTTATGTGTATAATTTTGGTCAAGATGGCGGTTGGGTGCTGATTGCAGGAGATGACCGTGCCCGTTCTATGGTGCTGGGATATTCGGAAAGCGGATATTTTGATTATGAACGTTTATGCGATGCCGAAAAAGCATGGATAGACGGTTATGCGGAACAGATAAATACGTTACAGTATGCTCCCGATGATTGGGATAACACAGAAAATGATTGTTTGGTATCCAGAAAAGCCGTTCAGACGGTAGTAGCTCCTATGCTGACAACGGCTTGGAAACAGGGCTCTCCCTATAATACCGATTGCCCTGTATTAAGAGATACAATAACAAAAGTTGGCTGTGTCGCTTTGGCTTGGGCGATGGTGTGTAAATATATGGAATACCCCGCCACTTCCTCGTTTTCGTATGATTATATATGGGCGAAAAACGACTCCGTTCGCCGTTATGGACAGGTCTCTTCCACATACGACTATTCGCTGATGCCCAATCAATTAACAACACAATCTACACAGCAAACCCAAGACGCTGTGGCAAGGCTGTGTGCAGATATAGGCGATGCTATTCAGATGAATTACGGCACTACGTCATCAAGTGTCACACCTCGATTTGCATTGGGCAAGATGGTTGAGAAATTCGGTTTGGATCAAGGTATGATTAATCACTATCGTAATTATTATTCTGATGCCGACTGGGACGCTATGCTAATGAGAGAATTGGATTCAGGACGACCGGTTATTTATTCCGGCTGGAAAGCAACAGGTGGAGGACATACTTTTATATGTGACGGATATAACTCCAATGGCTATTTCCACTTTAATTATGGTCAAGGTTCCGTTAACGCTACCACCTATTACAAAAGTTCGGCTGTCAAAAGCAACTATAACAATAATCAAGAAGCTATTACTCATATTGTGGCATCACGGTCCTCCCAATTGCCCGGTGTAGATGCTACCTACAACGGCAACTTGTCGTTCAATGCTTCCGAGATGCAGTTTACAGTAGATGCCAAGGTGCATTTTTCCGTTACGCAACCATGCAAAATATATCATGCTATCTGCTGTGAGAATATCGGTACAGAAAAGAAATACTACGGAAAGGAGAAAGATATTACCTGCAAAACGAGTAATGATTGGAGTTACACCATCACTTCTATGACCTACGACTTGCCTTTGCTTACGCGTATGTCGATGCCCAATGGTATCTATCGTTGTTATCCCGTCTATCGGGTAACGGTGGATAATGTGTCCGGCGAATATGAACGTTTTTATTTCCCGACAGAAGAATATACATCAGAACTTTGCATACAAAAATCAGGAACGCAATATACCCTTGTGGATTGTCCGCAACCTAAACCGACCGATATGCAACTTATCCGTCCGGAAGATGCTGCTTGTAGCAAGTTTATCCGAAACAGACATCTTGTGTTGCGTTATGACGGAGTGGAGTATGATGCGTTAGGCAATCCTATCATTCGTTGAGACGAAAGGCAAAAAAAATTTGCGTATATGCAATTTTTTTTGTATCTTTGCCGTCCAATTCAGAATAATATGCAATTTATAGGTATCATACCGGCTCGATATGCGAGCAGTCGTTTTCCGGGCAAGCCGCTGGTAGATATATGCGGCAAGCCGATGATTCAGCGCGTGTACGAACAGGCAAAACGAGTGCTGGATACGGTGTTGGTAGCCACCGACGACCGGCGTATATACGAAGCCGTACAAGCATTTGGCGGCGAAGCGGTGATGACCCGAACCGACCATAAATGCGGGACAGACCGATGTTTGGAAGCGTATGAACGGATAAGAGGTAACAGAAAACAGGTAACAGAGGATGTGATTATTAACATTCAGGGTGACGAGCCGTTCATTCAGCCCGAACAGATACAAGCTATTATGGGTTGTTTCCCCACGGAG
The DNA here is from genome assembly GCA_024400275.1 of Paludibacteraceae bacterium. Next base: position 6,488 of record JAKSMY010000040.1, read on the forward strand.
ATAGCCACGTTGGTCAAGCCTTTTACCACCGAAGACAGTTGGGACGATTTGGAGAACCCCAACACTCCCAAAGTGGTGTTTGACCGTCAAACGGGTAGGGCGATGCTTTTTTCCCGCAGTGTGATTCCGTATCTACGCGGAGTGGAGAAGAAAGACTGGTTGGCAAAGGGGCTTCATTACCGCCATATCGGTATGTACGCCTATCGAGCCGACGTGCTGAAACAAATCACCCAACTGCCTCAGTCACCAATGGAGAAAGCCGAGAGTTTGGAACAGTTGCGCTGGCTGGAGAACGGATACCAAATAAAAGTGGCAGTGTGCGAAACCTACTCAATGGGTATAGACACCCCCGATGATTTGCAACAAGCTATTGAATATTTACAAATGAAAAAATAATATTTACTATGAAAGAACAAACACCAACCCCCCACATTGGGTCTCAGTACGATGAGATAGCCAAGACCGTTATTATGGCAGGTGATCCCTTGCGCGCACAAGTAATGGCTGAAAGATACTTAAAAGATGCCAAATTAGTAAATAAAGTACGCGGTATGTTGGCTTTTACGGGTACATACAACGGCAAACCTGTAACCGTGATGGGACACGGAATGGGTATTCCGTCAATCGGTATTTATACCTACGAATTATTTAATTTCTATGATGTAGAAACCATTATTCGCGTAGGCAGTTGCGGTAGCCGTCAAATGCACGTACACATAGGCGATTTGGTAATAGCCCAAGGCAGTTGTACGGACAGCAACTATGCCGAGCAATTCCACTTGCCGGGAACGTATGCTCCCATTGCCGACTTCAATCTATGCCGCAAGGCTGTGGAGAAATGCGAAGAATTGGGCTATACCTACCATGTGGGAAATGTATTTTCCGCCGACAGTTTCTACTGCGAGGACGACCGCAAAGTGAATTGGACCAAGATGGGTGTATTGGCAGACGAGATGGAAGCCCCTGCATTGTATATGAATGCAGCCCGTGCCGGCAAGAAAGCCCTGGTTATCTGCACGGTGAGCGACCATATCCTGACCGGTGAATCAACAACCGCCGAACAACGCCAAAACACCTTCACCCAGATGATGGACGTGGCATTTGGCATTATATAATACAATATGAATATAAAACGATTCATTTTTGGTATCCCGTTATTGGCAGCCTCTATGCTGTCGGCGCAAAATGTGTACGACATCAAGACCTCGTATTATGGCACCAAGCCTGAGGCGCAGAAGTCGAAAGCAGCAAGTCAAAAGGCAGAAGACGAAGATACCAAAAGCAACGGCATCTATACGGGTTTTTCGGGCGGTATGATGTTGCATATCGGATACGCTTTTGCCAAAAGTGGCGACGAGATGTTCCATAACGGCAGTTTGGAGAACAAGAGTGGTATACCCAAGGGAGGTGTAACATTAGGTATAGGCGGTGCGTTGCGTATTCATCTATTGGACCATGTACATGTCGGCGTAGAAGGCGGTGTAAGCACGATGCCCTTGGAGAACGGCAGTTCGATACGTAACGGTTGGGGAGGTGCAATATGCGATTATTACGGTGTAGCCGGCAAAGCCAAACTTTTTATAGGCGGTTTGATAGGCGGCGGAAGCCAGAGCCGTTTGTTTGTGCCCAAGGGCAACGAAGAAGTTCAGGGCGACGAGGTGGTTTACAACGCTTCTTACACCAAAACACCGTATTTCCTGTTAGACCCTTATATGGGAGTGGAATTTGCGATTGCCAAGCATATTGATATGCTGATTAAATTGGACTATATGCTTCCGATAGGCGAAAAGAACACGGGTATTCATACAGAAAAGTCCAATTGGCGTAATTTCTTGGCACCAACCGGACCTCGTCTGTATATAGGTTTTATGTTTGGTCACTCCAAGCGACGCTGACGCACCGCCTCGTAGAGCATTACTCCGGCGGCTACGCTCACATTCAAACTTTCTATTGTACCGGTCATGGGAATACGCACCTGATCGGTACATTCTTTTAGATTCTCCTCGTATATGCCATTCTCTTCGCTTCCCATTACGATAGCGAGAGGGCAGGTCATATCGGTGTCGGTATAATTATGGTCGGCGTGCTCGGTAGCCGCCACAATGGTTAGTCCTGACTCGTGCATGAAAGCGAGTGCCTTCTGCATATTTTCCACCTTACAAACCGGCAAGGTGTGCAACGCTCCGGCACTGGTTTTTATAGCATCTCCATTGATGGACGCTGCCCCTCGCACACCGATGACCAAAGCGTCTGCACCGGCACAAGCACATGTACGTGCAATAGCGCCGAAATTACGAACGTCCGTGACGTTGTCCAACACCATGAGCAGGGGAATACGTCCGGCTTCGTAGATAGACGGAATCAACTCTTCCAGACGATAGAACTCGATGGGCGAGAGAAAAGCAATAACGCCCTGATGGTTCTTGTCGGTGAACTGATTGAGTTTTTCTACGGGTACCCGTTGTACATTGGTGGCGATATGTCCCTCATTGTCGGTCAACCTAATCAATAGTTCCCGGGCAATGGTGGAGGACATATCTCTCCGCAGCAGTATTTTATCTAATGTCTTACCGGCATCAATAGCCTCTATCACGGCACGGATACCAAAGATCATCTCTTTCTCTTTGGGTCTCCGTGTCTCGTAGGTAGCGGGTTTAGCAAGTTTAGCGGGCTTAGCGAACATAATAGTTATTTGGTGTATGCGTTCATTTGGTCGTTGCAGGTTTGGTTGACAAAGTCTGCAAACTCCTGAATAGTCATTTGTCCCTTTTCTTCAGCCCCCTGTTGGCGAACGGATACTTTGCCTTCTTCGGCTTCTTTTTCGCCCACAATAAGCATATACGGAATACGTTTGAGTTCGTTGTCCCGAATCTTACGTCCTATTTTCTCGTCGCGGTCGTCAACCAAAACACGCAGGTCTTGTGCCTCCAACATCTCCTTCACCTGATAGGCATATTGATTGGATTTCTCGGATACAGGGAGAATGACGGCTTGGTCAGGTGTGAGCCACAAGGGGAACTTACCGGCAGTATGCTCGATAAGCACAGCGACGAAACGCTCCATAGAGCCGAACGGTGCACGGTGAATCATAACAGGACGATGCTTGAGGTTATCCTCGCCTGTATATTCCAGTTGGAAACGCTCCGGCAGGTTATAATCGACTTGAATAGTGCCTAATTGCCAGCGACGACCGAGTGCATCTTTAACCATGAAATCCAGTTTAGGTCCGTAGAAAGCGGCTTCACCCGTACATTCGGTGGCAGGAAGGTTCATTTCTTTGCAGGCTTCGCGAATAGCGTTTTCGGCTTGTTCCCAAACCTCGTCGCTACCTACATATTTCTCGTGATTATTGGGGTCACGGAGGGATATTTGTGCCTCGTAGTTATCAAAGTTAAGGGATTTGAAGATGATGTTGATAATCTCCATCACGCGTATGAATTCCTGTTTAACTTGGTCCTGACGGCAGAAAATATGTGCGTCGTCCTGTGTGAAAGAGCGTACACGGGTCAAGCCGTGCAACTCACCCGATTGCTCGTAACGGTACACCGTTCCAAACTCGGCACAGCGGAAAGGCAGGTCCTTGTAGGAACGTGGGCTATTCTTAAAGATGGCGCAGTGGTGAGGGCAGTTCATAGGTTTGAGCATATAGACCTCACCTTCTTCGGGCGTAGTGATAGGTTGGAAACTATCCTTGCCGTAGTGGTCCCAGTGTCCGGACGTGATGTAGAGGTTCTTGCTGCCGATATGTGGCGTAATAACCTGCTGATAGCCATACTGCTTTTGTATTTTCTTGAGGAAATCCTCCAAACGCAGACGCAATGCTGTTCCTTTAGGTAACCAGATAGGGAGACCTTTACCCACCATATCGGAGAACATAAACAGGTCTAACTCCTTACCTATTTTACGGTGGTCACGTTTCTTGGCTTCTTCCAACAGTGCCAAGTATTCGTCCAGCATAGATTTCTTGGGGAAGGTGATGGCATAGATACGTGTCATCATAGGACGTTTCTCGTCACCTCGCCAGTACGCAGCAGCGCAGGAAAGAACTTTAACCGCCTTGATAGGTTCAGTCGTCAGGATATGCGGACCACGGCACAGGTCTGTGAAATTACCTTGCGTATAGGTGGTGATGGTTCCTTCCTCCAAATCGTTGATTAACTCGCATTTATAGGTCTGCCCCTTGTCACCGAACTGCTTGAGAGCATCGGCTTTGGCGATGGACTTCTTGACCAGCACCTCTTTTTTTGCGCGCAGTTCTAACATCTTGGCTTCTATTTGCGGGAAGTCTTTTTCGCTGATAGTTTGTCCTTCGGCAGGATAAACATCGTAGTAAAAACCATTCTCGATAGCAGGACCTATACCAAACTGAATACCCGGGTATAACTCCTGCAATGCCTCTGCCATCAGGTGAGACGACGTATGCCAAAAAGCATGCTTGGCTTCTGCATCGTCCCATTTATGCAGACGAATAGCGCAATCCTCCGTAAGCGGCGTGTTCAATTCGGTGATAACAAACTCAGAGGGCTCGGAGGCACTCTTAATACCGGCAACAAGAATATCTTGTGCCAAACGACTGCTGATAGATTCAGCTACTTGAAGCGGAGTTACACCGCTTTCGTACTCTCGGACACTACCGTCCGGAAAGGAAATCTTAATCATAATTATACTAGTTGTTTAATAGATTCTTCATCATCGCCGGGCAACATCCAAACAGGTGCCAATTCAATGGTAGTATAGCACCCGAAACGTTTCTCCTGCTGCAACCGATAGGCGGCACGGGCGCAACCGGTCATAAACTGTGCCGTTAGGCTGGGGTTGTCTATTCGCATTTCGAACCGCAATTGTTGGTCGTCTTTACCGGACGCTACGCCTGTACGCTCTAACAAAACTCCGTGGGCAGTGGTTTGATATTTCTCTACGTTATCCACCAATTCCACTTGCGTGTTGTCATGTGCAAAATAATCGTCCGCTAAAAGGCGTGCACGTACATCGTCAAAGTCGTAACCTTCTTCCAATTCAATATATACATGCCTGCCGTGTTTGCCTTTTCCTAAGGGTAGGGTTATGCTCAGTGCGTTTTTGACCCCTTGTATGGCCTTGGCAGCAACCGTGTGCCCCATAGAACGCCCCGGACCAAAATTGGTATAACTCTGTCCTTGCGGAGTGAGCACCTCCAATAAGGCTCGAATCATAGAGTCCGACCCCGGATCCCAACCTGCCGAGATGATGCTGACAGTTTGGCAGGATTGAGCTATCGGTGTCAAATGCTGACGAACAGCAGCAATCTGTGTGTGTATATCAAACGAATCAACGGTGTTAATACCCATCTGCATCAATTGTTCTGCAAAGATAGGAGACTCGCGCGTAGGAAGGCACAACAATGCCACATTGGCTCCTGATGCCTGAATCTTGTCTAATTCGTTATGGTGAAACACACCTATTAACGTCATATCCTGCGCCGCTTGTACGGCTTGTTCTGCAGCCCGACCTATATTGCCGGTGCCGACTATAATAACTTTTATCATAATTGTTTTTCTAACCAGGTGAGTATCTTACGATGCAAATGCTCGTTATTGGCCTTATCCAATAAAGAATGATTGTCATCTACATATATCTGTGTATCAAAATCTTTCCCTGCCCGCACCAAAGCATCGGATAAGAGTAGGGTATTTTGGAAATGGACATTATCGTCGCCTGTGGCATGTACCAGCAGCAGTTTGCCCTGCAATTGGGGTGCTATACGAATAAGATTAGCTGCCTCATACCCTTCTTCATTCACTTGCGGACGACGCATATAACGCTCGGTATAGCCGGTGTCGTATAGTCGCCAATCGGTTACCGGTGCTATAGCTATGCCGCAACGGATAAGGTCTTGCTTCTCGCACATGGTGCGAATCGTTTGGAAAGCACCATAACTCCAACCAATCATAGCTATACGTTTCCCGTTCACGGCAGGCAGCGACTGCATATAGTGCGCTACACTCAATTGGTCTTGTGCCTCTTTTTCGCCTAAACGCATATATGTAGCATTGCGCCATGCACGTCCCCGGCAGTCGGTTCCTCGCGGGTCTGCATTAACCACGATATAGCCTTGTCCCGCCAAATAATGCCCGAAACGGTGTCGCCAACGATTCAGTACGCGCTGGCTGGCAGGTCCGCTATACTGCATGATAACGACGGGATACTGCCGGGAATAGGGCTGATTGAGGTCCGTCAGTTCTTTGGGAAGAATAATCCATGCACCCAAGGTGTCGCCACGCTCCGTAGGAATACGAATGAACTGTTTATGAGGCAGTTCGGTAGTCTCCCACGCTTGTTCGATGTCCTTGTTCTCAGCATTGATGCGGTCTATCAAAGATGTGCTCGTACTTTCTTTTAGGGCACTGCCCTGTACGCTATAAAGGGTATAGTGATTCGCTGTCGTCTCGCTTTGAAAACAGCCGACGGCACGTTTCATGTCTTTGGAAAAAGTCAAAGTGTGTGTGCCTGATTGATTCGTTAAAGGTGTTACCTTGCCGTTTTTTATATTCACGGCATACACTTGCCGTTCGGTTGCTATAGGTGCTGCCTCGTAATAAACAGTGCCTGTTTTTTCATCTACACCATAAACATTCGTCACGTCTATCTTAGCGGGTGTCAGGGCCATTAGCCGTTGTCCTTGTGCACTATGCAGATAGAGTTGCCGCCAACCGTTCTCCTCGCTTACTGCGATAAAACGTCCGTCGGATAACCACTGCCATTGGTCAAAGAGCAGACAATCAACAAAAAACTTGTCGCTTTGCTCAGAATAGAGTGGTGTAGCCAAGGTCGTCTTGGGGTTGGCAACATATACGTTTAGTTGATTTTGGTCACGGTTGATACGCTCAATAACCAACTCGTTCTCGTTACGCCAATGCAGGCGCGGGATATAACTATCTTCCATCTCTGGCAGTTGAATAGTGCGAATCCCTTTGGTGGATATATCATATATGCAAACTGATGCAGCGGCATTTTTTTCGCCTGCTTTAGGATAACGCAGACTCATGGTTTCCGGGTACTGCTTGTTCCGAAAAACCTGCCAACTGAACGTAGGTACTTCGTGCTCGTCCAAACGCACAAAAGCAACCTGCTTGCTATCAGGAGAAAAAGCAAATAAGCGCGTAATATTAAACTCCTCCTCATATAACCAATCGCTGAGACCGCAAAAAATATCGTTCTTCTCATTGGTGATGGCTATTTCGGTGCGGAAAAGAACTTTGTAAATGTATAAATTCTGCCCCTTGCCATAGACCACATATTGACCGTTTGGAGACATTTGCGCCTCACGGACAACGGTGTCGTTCATCTCTATGCGCTCATTCTTCTTGGTGTCCATCAAATAATAATGTGCCCAAAACGAACGACGGAAGATTTTTTGCTGTTCCTCATAATGCAGTTTATACCGATTCTGCGGCAGTAACATCTCGTCGACTGTCATTTCTTGAGTGTTGTTCAGAAGACTATCCATCTGCTCTTGTGTCAACGTCTTGGCATCGTATTTCTTGTCCAGTAGATCAGTCAGTAAGTCAGCCTGACCGATTATTGGCACCATCAATAGTAAGTAAATGATTACTCGTTTCATTGTTATGTTGTTAAATTGTGTCCTCTTTTATTTTGCTTAATAAATGAATAGCCCCGCCAATGGTCTTAACCTGACTGATGGTAGCATAGCGTTTCCCTGTTGGCACCCCTTTTTTGTCCTTATCTTCCTTCATCTGACACCGATCGCCTCGGGTATAAACATAATGAAGTATCTTGCCAAACTCCTCACTCTGCCAATAAGCCTCTTTATGCGTAACGAAATAGATGGTCATTCGTTCGCCCTTTAGGTAAATCTTTTCGATACCAAGTTGGCAACATAACCACCGCAAGCGCACCACGTTCATCAATTCTTCCGCCTCTTCCGGTAGCGGACCGAAACGGTCAATAAGCCGTTTCTTATATTCCGTCAGTTCGTCTTCGTTTCTTAAACCGTCCAATTCACGGTAGAGAATGATACGCTCGGATATATTCTCGATATATGTATTCGGGAAGCATAACGGAAGGTCTGACTCTAACTGACTATCTTGGCACCAATTGGAAGAACCGTTGTCGTTTTCCGATAAATATGCTGTAGGACGATTGTCCTCCAAACTATCTAAATGCAATTCGTCCTTCAACTCTTCTACTGCCTCATTCAGCACTTTTTGATAGGTGTCATAACCTAATTCGGCAATGAAACCACTCTGCTCCGCGCCTAATAGATTACCTGCACCACGTATATCCAAGTCCTGCATTGCCAAATTAAATCCGCTACCTAAGTCGGAGAACATAGTGATTGCGTCTAATCGCCGACGTGCTTCCGGTGTTAATAATTCACGGTCGGGCGTTACCAAATAGCAATATGCTTTGCGGTTGCTGCGTCCCACGCGCCCTCGCAACTGATGCAAGTCTGCCAAACCATAATGCTGTGCCGAGAAAATAATCATTGTATTGACATTCGGTATATCTACTCCCGATTCAATAATAGTAGTGGAAATTAATATATCATAGTCGTAGTTGATAAAACCTTCCAAACGACTTTCCATTTCGTCAGGTGGCATCTGCCCGTGTGCCACAACAATACGTGCTTCGGGACACAGACGATGTATTTTCTGCTCAATGCGCTCCAACATCTCAATGCGGTTATTCACCACAAAGACTTGTCCGTTACGTTCTAATTCTATATCAATAGCCTCTTTGATAATGTCTTCGTCATCGTTACCAATCACTTCCGTTTGCACAGGGTAACGGTTTTGGGGTGGAGTAGTCATCACGCTTAGGTCTCGTGCACCCAAGAGCGAGAATTGTAATGTTCGAGGTATAGGCGTGGCGGTCAGGGTTAGTACATCAACGTTGGTTCGCAGTGCCTTGAGTTTTTCTTTTACAGCCACACCGAATTTCTGCTCCTCGTCAATAATCAATAGCCCCAAATCATGCCATTGTACGCTTTTGCCTACCAATTTATGCGTACCGATTAATATATCTATCTTGCCCGCAACCAAATCGGATAGTATATCTTTCGTCTGTTGTGCCGTCTTGCCTCTACTTAAATACTCTACGCGAATGGGGAAGTCCTTAAATCGCTCTTTGAACGTCTGATAATGCTGCAATGCCAATACCGTAGTAGGCACCAGAACGGCTACCTGTTTGCCGTCTGTGGCTGCTTTGAAGGCTGCACGTATTGCTATCTCCGTCTTACCAAATCCAACGTCACCGCATATAAGCCGATCCATTGGCATAGGACTTTCCATATCGTGTTTAACATCTATCGTGGCTTTGGCTTGGTCGGGTGTGTCTTCATACAAGAAAGAAGCCTCCAACTCATGTTGCATATAACCGTCGGGCGAATAGGAAAAGCCGTGCTGTCCTTTGCGAGTGGCATATAACTGAATGAGATCACGCGCTATATCCTTAACTTTGTCTTTGGTACGTTCTTTTAGTCGCTCCCAAGCACCTGAACCGACTCTGCTGACCGTTGGAGCACTGCCCTCACGTCCTTTGTATTTGCTGATTCGGTGCAGGTTATGGATACTGACGAATATAGTGTCACCATCTCGGTATAGCAAGCGTATCATTTCCTGAGGCTTACCATTTACCATTGTCGTTACCAACCCGCCGAATTGACCTATACCATGATCGCTATGTACCACATAATCACCTAATTGTAGTTGGTTGATTTCTTTTAAGGTGACGATGACTTTGCCCCTACGGGCATTCTCACTGCGTAGCGTCACGCGATGGTAGCGTTCAAAAATCTCGTGATCCGTGTAGCAACATACTTGTGCGTCCTCGTCTATCCACCCACTATGTAGTGTATGATCCACCGGTGTGAAAGTGAGACTGCCGGATTGTTCTGTTTCTTTGCCTAACTCACTAAAAATGGCTTGCAAACGGTCGGTTTGTTTCTTTTGGTCAGCCAAGATATACACCTTGTACCCGTTTCGTATGCGTTTTAGCAAGTCCTCACCGAGTATCTCAAAGTTCTTGTTAAATACCGGCTGAGGCAATGTGTTAAAACGTATCTCGTCGAAGGCTGCAAAAGTTGATTTGTCTCGTATCTCAATGGTCGTCAAATCCTCTAACGGATTGCCTATTACATCAATCTGCTCTCCTAATTTGTATTTCAACAAACTCCAGTCATTACTTATCCACAGCGTGTCTGCCTCCAAATAAGAGGGAAGATAATCATTTTCCGTTGTAGAGAAAGCATTACCCGATATACTGATTTGGGCAACTTTTTCATTACTTAATTGGGTCTCTATGTCGAAGGTGCGTATGCTATCTATTTCATCGCCGAAGAAGTCCAAACGGTAAGGGTCTTCATGACTGAAACTATATACATCTACAATGCTGCCTCGAATAGCAAACTGTCCGGGCTCATATACAAAATCTACTTTGGAAAAACCTAGGTTTAATAACTGCGTTTCCAACTGACTTATCTGATATGCTTCTCCCACTTTCACCGTTTGGGTACTGTGTTGCAGGGCTTCCTTCACGGGTACCGATTCTAATAGGGCTTCCGGATAAGTTATTACCGTGCATTGTGTCGAGTCTGTCGATAAACCGCTTAGCACTTCGGTTCGCTGAATCGTCATGGCATCATCTATGCCTTGCCGCCTGCGGTGAGCTGTTGGAAAAAATAATACCTTGTGCCTTGTGCCTTGTGCCTTGTCTGCCGATAATTGTTTAAGGTCTGCATACATATACTGGGCATCGTCGGCATTGTCCAACACAATGATATTGCATCGGGAGTTATTGTCAGTTAACTGCTTAATAACCACAGCACGGGCACCGGCATAAAGTCCGCTTAATAACAAGTGGGAACCGTTACCTTTTAGTTTTTTTTCGGCAGCAGCTATCTTCGGATTGCGGCGCAATAAATCATATAGATCTTCTATCTTCAATGCTTTGTAGGTGTTATTCCCCAAATTACCGCTACAAAGTTACTGAAAAATAACCATGTTTCCAAGAAATGTCAAAAATATGTTATATTTTTACCAAATATTTGTTTATTTGAAAAATAAATTGTATCTTTGCAGACTAATTTAGGGTTTTTATGCACAGTAGTGTCGCTAAATGTGGTTTGTTGATAGGGTGCTTGTTATCTGTTCTTCAGATGCGGGCAAGCGGACCTATTGCCTGTTCTAAATTGGAGGGGCAAACGTCTAATGACTTGGTAACGCTATTGAATGGTATCATTAAAAGACATTACCAACTGACATACAAGGACGCTTGGGCATACAATACGCGCATCGGCATCGACTCTAAGGGATATATAGTGGATATGTACTCGGACTGCAGTTTACTTTCTACCAAACATTGTGACGATAAATCGTATGACACGGACGAATTTTGTACGTGCTATAGCCGTGAACACGCATTGCCTAAATCGTGGTGGGGTGGGAGCGAAGATGTGCCTATGTTTACCGATGTGGTACATCTCTTACCCATTGACAATGCCACCAATGCCAAGCGTTCTTACTACCCTTATGGAGAACCTACTTCCAATATATCATGGTCCAACGAGATGGGTGCTAAATTGGGAAAGAGTTACGCGTATGGTTCATTGGATTATGTGTTTTATCCCAATCCGGAATACCTTGGAGACATAGCACGTATTTATTTCTATATGATTACGTGTTACGGCAACGTTAATTTCACTTCGAATGCACAAGCTCGTCGGGTTATGCAGTATCAAAACGGAGTGGCTTCGTTCAAACCGGCATTCTTAACTCTTTTGCTCAAGTGGCATCGTCAAGACCCTGTGTCGGATTTTGAACGGAAGCGCAACGACAAAATAGAATCTGTCCAATCCAATCGTAATCCGTTTGTTGATTATCCCGAATTAGTCGAATATATATGGGGCAACAAGAAGGGACAGCCTTTTGAATGCGTTAAAGACAATTTGCCTACAACCAACCAAGAGCCCAATAATAATATCTTTTTGCAAAACGGACACTTATACATCGAGTATAACAATCAAATTTACAATATTTTAAGTAAAACAATTAAAAAACTTTAAATCATGGCAGAAGAAAAATTGAATCTGTTGGCTGATTTTCCCGCCGTCTCTACCAAGACATGGAAAGAGAAAATCATCACCGATTTGAAGGGTGTCGATTATG
>JAKSMY010000041.1 GCA_024400275.1 Paludibacteraceae bacterium
CGTCGTCAACGGGGAGCCCTTCAACATCAAACTCACGTATGCCGAAGACTTATTGATATTAGAAACACTTTTGAAGAGATAATATATGAAAATCGCTATTGCCGGAACCGGTTATGTAGGACTGAGTATAGCCACCCTACTCGCACAGCACAACGAGGTCGTTGCCGTGGACATCATTCCCGAGAAAATCGAGAAGATTAACCGTCGTCAGTCGCCTATTCAGGACGAGTATATTGAAAAGTACTTCGCCGAAAAGCAACTGAACTTGACCGCCACTTTGGATGCCAAACAGGCATACAGCGACGCCGACTTTGTGGTCATTGCTGCGCCCACCAACTACGATAGCCAGCGCAATTACTTTGACACGTCGGCTGTGGAGGCCGTTATTCAGTTGGTTCTTGAGTACAACCCAAGCACCACTATGGTCATCAAATCCACCGTTCCTGTCGGTTATACCGAGGCCGTTTACAAGAAATTCAAAACCCCGAACTCCAACCCAACCATTCTTTTTGCACCTGAATTTCTGCGCGAATCCAAGGCACTGTATGACAATCTACACCCTTCGCGCATTATCGTCGGCTTCAATCAACAAAGCAGCAAGGCGCAGCAGGCAGCACATTCCTTTGCCGCTCTCTTGCAGCAGGGGGCGCTCGACAAGGATATACCTACTCTTTTCATGGGCACCACCGAGGCAGAGGCGGTTAAACTCTTTGCCAACACTTACCTCGCTCTGCGCGTGAGTTATTTCAACGAATTGGACACCTACGCCGAGATGAAGGGGTTGAGTACGCAGGCCATCATTGATGGGGTTTGCCTTGACCCGCGTATTGGCTCACATTACAACAATCCGTCCTTCGGTTATGGCGGTTATTGCCTGCCCAAGGACACCAAACAACTCTTGGCGAATTACCAAGATGTGCCTGAAAACCTCATTGAAGCCATTGTTGAGAGCAACCGCACACGCAAGGACTTCATTGCCGATCAGGTCCTCAAAAAAGCCGGCTGGTTCAGTTATTCCGAAAACAACCAATACACCTCCCTTACCGAGGGAGGTCGGGAGGGTGTCACCATCGGCGTCTTCCGTCTCACCATGAAGTCCAATTCGGACAATTTCCGCCAGTCCTCCATTCAGGGCATCATGAAACGGGTCAAGGCCAAGGGGGCGCAAGTCGTTATTTATGAACCGACTTTGGAAGATGGCACCATGTTTTTTGGCAGCAAGGTCGTGAACGATTTGGCGGCGTTCAAGGCGCAGTCGGACGCTATTATTGCCAACCGCTACGACACCGTTTTAGACGATGTGCAAGATAAAGTTTATACCAGAGACATATTCAAACGTGACTAAAGGAGTTGAGAACATAGGACGGCGCGACATTGCGTGGAGTTACATCGCCACTATCTTCATGATTGGGGCGGGGGCACTCCTTTTCCCGTTCATTCTCAATAAGATGTCGGCGGAAACGGTAGGTATTTGGAACATTTTCCAAACCATCACCCTACTCGTTTTAATGCTCGACTTTGGCTTCCGGCCGTCCTTCGCGCGCAATATATCTTATATTCTTAGTGGTGCCAAACACCTCTTCCGCGAGGGCATCGAGACGGTGCCAAATGGCACTTCGGACATCGATTTCTCTTTGCTCAAGGGCACGCTTACTGCCATGCGTCGCTTCTACCGCTGGCTGGCGTTGGGGGCGTTTGCGGTGTTGGCGTCGGTGGGCTCGGTCTATTTTGTCTCTATTCTCAATAAATACTCTGGCGACCGGCAAGACGCCCTGATTGCGTGGATTTTAGTGATTGTCATCAATTGCTACAATCTGTACACGCTTTACTACGATGCCCTCCTTCTCGGCAAGGGCTATGTCAAGCGCAGCCAGCAAATCACCATCTTGGGACAATCCATCTACCTGAGCGTGGCTATTATCCTCATTTACTGCGGATTAGGACTGACTGCTATCGTGGCTGCCCAACTCCTTTCCACCGTCTGCCGTCGTATTTTGACCTATCGGGTCTTCTTCACGCCGGATATGCGGCAGGCATTGAACGAAGCCGACGAACAGGATGCCAAACTCATTCTCTCGGCCATCACGCCCAATGCCGTCAAAATTGGACTGACCCAGTTAGGGGGCTTCTGCATCAACAAATCGGCTATTTTAATCGGCTCCGCGTTCTTGTCTTTGGAGCAAATTGCCAGTTACGGCATCACGCTCCAAGTGATGGATATTCTGTCACGGTGTGCCACGGTTTATTACCAATCTATCACGCCCAAATTGGCACAGTACCGAACTGAAAACAACTGGAACGCCCTGCGTACCAATTACATATACAACGAATTGACCCTCATCAGCACGTTCATTGTGGGGGGAATTGCTTGGATTTTGTTGGGTGATTGGGCATTGGGTATCATTCATAGTCAAACGCCCTTTGTGCCAACGGCTATGTTGGTTGCCATGCTTATTTTCCAGCTCTTGGAGCAGAATCACGCCACATCGGCGGGCTTTATCATGGCGGACAATCGTATTCCGTTCTTCATTCCCTCTCTTGTCAGCGGTGCCGCCACCATCATTCTCATGCTCCTCTTCTTCCACCTCCCCACTCTCTGCTCTCAATTGTGCATTGTGCCTTTATCGGACGCACCATCGTGCATTGTGCATTGTCCACCGTCAATCGATAAGACATGGCCTCTCATTCTTGCCCCGGGCATCGTCCAACTTGCCTACCAAAACTGGAAATGGCCCTCTGCCTTCATAAAAGAGCTCAAACAACATCGCAAAAACATCTGACCAACAACATCGCAAAAATACCCCAAATTAAGTCCCTGTAAAATCCCTGTCCTACCCGACAGTCGACCGACGGTCGAATTACACATGGAAGAGACGTAAACTAACTCTATATTACATTATGGCAAAAGTAGATTACACCTTTCCGCTCGCAACTATGCACGGAAAAACCCGAAAGAAAGAAGGAGGATACCACTATGTAACCAAATCTGGTAAAAAATTTTACCGACAACGTGAGGAAACCTATCAAAAGAATCAATCCCCGCGTCAAAAGTGGAATTCGGCTGCATTTGCTTATGCACATCAGCAGTTGCGTTTAATCGAATCCGACCCCACCACCTTGTCGCAGATGAATGCCGATTGGGAAGCAGCCAATCACCTTGACGCACAGGGCCGCCTTCAACAGACCGCCCACGGCTGGAAATTCAACATGCTCATCACCGAATACAAAACCACCCATCCATTTGAATAAATGACAGTTTACATTGTCTTCATCATATTAACTCTGTTGGGTATTGTGCTTTGCGACTGCAAACAAACAAATGGAACAGGAGAAAAAGCATTCTACTGGTTGCTTTGCATTGGCCTAATTCTAATATCTGGACTTAGCAGAGAACTCGGTGGAGATAAACAATTATATTTAGCGTTCTTTGATGAAATAGACCTGTCTATTCCATTGGGGGAATATATTACCGAACAATTTGAAGAATATAGTTTTATGCCTCTGTGGAGCATACTAAATTACATCTCATGCGATTGGTTTAATTCTTTTACACTAGTACAAATAGTTCAGGCCATCATCATTAATACTACTGCTTGTTATATTGCATACAAATACACTAATTGTCATTTTCTATTCTTGTTTCTTTTCTTTATCAGTGGCATTTTCTTTCAATTTAACACAGAAGTCATGAGAGAAGGGGGAGCTATCGGATTGGGCCTTATTGCTATGGATTCGTTTTTAGATAAGAAAATAGGTAAATATATCGTATTCGTTGTTCTGGCATTACTATTTCACATCTCAGCATTGATACTTCTGTTATTCCCTATCCTGACAATTACGCGCTGGATTTTTAATTGGAAAATGCTATGGATTTGTTTGATTGTGTCATTCTTTATGTGGTTTATATCAGACGTAATCCTTACATCTATTTTCCCAAAATTGACTTTCCTCCCGTCTGAATTAATACATAAAATAGCACACTACACCAATGAAGGTGCCTCATTGGGAGGATACATTGGATTGACCATACGATATATCATAGTGCCTTTTATTATTGGTTACTTTGTCTTCAATGCCGAAACAAATACTGATATGGCTACCAAAAAGAAACAATATATAATCTATCAACTTGCTATTGGAACTATAATATGCAGCACAGGATGGTCATTTATCCGTTTTGCAAACTATAGTTGTATATTCTATATCATTTGGATTACAACACTCGTTGAACTACTCGTAACCCAACGAAAGCACATCCTGGCACAAGTCTTTTGTTTACTATTTGTTTGCGGATTTCAACTACAACGTTTTCTAATATATTATCCAGAAACAAATGCCTATTTCTATGAGTTCTTTGTTCCGTACACATCTATTTTTGATAACACACAACCAAGGATAGATAGATTAGAACTTTATCAAGAAGCATGTCCGCCCAAAGATAATATTGCAGCACGAAATATATATGAATAAGATATGAAACCAACAATACTTGGAGTTGTCACACTCTATAATCCAGACATCGAGTCTGCCAACAACAACATACAACAATATGCACCCTACGTCGAAAAGGTGATTGTATGGGACAATAGTCCAATCTGTCATCAGTCGCAAATAGTAGGCGACAATCTGATATATCATTGGACAGGGCAAAATACATACATCGCACCAGCCATCAACTATGCATGGGAATATGCACAAGCCAACAGCTATGATTTGATACTAATCATGGACCAAGATAGTCATTGGGCTAATTTCTCATTCTTTAGGACAAAAGTGGAAGAGCTTTACGCCCAAGAGCACAATGTGTATGTGCCATACATCGCAGGCAACGATAATTGGATTTTTGACAAAGAAATAGTCGAACGACGTATATTTATCAACTCAGGTACGATTATTCCAACGGACATATTAACTGCCATCAATGGAGCAGACGAGGTTTTTGAAATGGATGCCTTAGATCACGACTTGGCTATTCGCATTCAAAAAGCCAATTATAAAATTCTTTGTATCACAAGTTGCATTCTGTATCACACCGTTGGACATCCTAAACGTTCTAAATGGCTACATCTATTTACAAACGATTATGGACGAGAGAGAACATATAGTATCGCAAAATGTCATCTAATCAAATATCGCAAACATAAAAAGTGGTTTACACCTGCCGACAAGAGAAAAATATTTAAGGAGTATTATATGTGGAAATTTATTCGTTTGGTTTTGGTCGAGGAGGATAAAATAGGAAGATTTAAAATGTTTGTAAAAGGTATCCATGACGGATTTAGGTTCGATTTAAGTAAAACAAAACAATGAAGAAGTGTATTTTTACAATTGTTGCTAAGAATTATATAGGGTTAGCCCAGATTTTGGAAAAATCTATTCAACAACACGAATCTGTCGATTTCTATATTGTTATAGCTGATGAGGCTAAAGGACTGGCATTACCCCCAAATGTACTAATAGCAAAAGATGTACTGGACTATCAACTGTCTCAATGGACAAATATGTCGTTCAAGTATAATCTAACTGAGTTTTGCACAGCTATTAAACCTGCCGTCTTTCTTTATTTGCTTAGTCGTGGATATGATGATATCATCTATTTTGACCCTGACATCTATGTGTTCGCTCCTCTCACCAAGGTTTGGGATGCGCTTACAAATCATGATATGGTACTAACCCCACACGTTTCTGGTATTCACCCGTCTTACCAAGGTGAATCAGAGTGGACGATATGTGTAACAGGCATTTTTAATCTTGGTTTCTGTGCAATCCACAATTCCAAGCTATCCACACAAGCTATGCTATGGTGGAAAAAACGTTTAGAGACAAATGCCTTTTGTGACCGATCTGTTGGAACATTCACAGACCAAAAATGGATGGATTGGATGCCTGGACTCATGGGAGATAAACTATATGTGTTACGCGACTTAGGTATGAATATCGCACCATGGAATTATTTTGAAAGAAAGATTATCTATAATCAGAATAATCAGCTACAAGTTATCCATCGGTTTGATGATTGTGACGCAGATGCCACTCCGTTAGTCTTTATGCATTTTTCTGGATATGATTATTCGTTATTAATGAATGGCGCAGTCTCTCATCAAAGATTACAAAATGCCATTCAGTACGATGATATCAAAACTGCAATTGAGATTTATAGTAAAGCATTAGCTCAAAGTCGTAGTATTTTTAATGCCTACTTAAATCAAGCATATAGTTACAGCACATACGACAATGGTCAAGGGATAGATAATTTTCACCGAAAGTTATACGATGGGTTAATCCAAAATGGCACAACAATAGGCAATCCCTTTGCCACAACCCAAGGCTCGTTCTATAGCATGCTAAAAAAGAAAAGATTATTGACCAAGGAATCTATTGACAAACTCACCCCCCAAAACTATCATAACGTAGACACTAAAATAAAAATACTGAATAGATTTTTCGCTCTTATATGCGCAGTTATTGGATATAAACGTTATCCTCTGTTTGTGAAAAGTCTATATCATTACGCTCAACCTCAACACCACTTTTTCTTGATAAAAAAATGAGCACAAGGACAATCTATATCAATGCACGTTGGCTACTTCACTCTCCCACTGGAGTTGAAAGATACGCATACCAAATTACCAAATCTTTGGTTAATTTGGGAGCGTTAGTTGTGTTGATTTGTCCCAAACATGGTAAGATACATGAAGCGTATAATACCAATGGCTTTACCATTATTCGATATGGCATTGGGCAATCCCATTTGTGGGAGCAAATAATTCTGCCTTGGTTTTTCTTAGGGAAGCGCAACTACGTACTGCTTTCGCTTATGGGATTAGGTAGTATTTGCGTTCCAAAAAATGTGATGACTGTTCACGATTTAAGTTTCTTGCATAAACCTGCATGGTTCTCTCGAAGGTATTCCATTTACTACAGGATTATGATGCCACTGGCTATACGCAGCAGTTCACATATCATCACTGTCAGCGCTTTCTCTAAAAATGAAATTCTGCACTACTATCCTTGGGTAGACAACCATCTTATTTCGGTTGTGCCATGTGCTGTTGATAAAACTATATTCATTGCCAACGAACAATTGAGAGAAAAGTTTGTCCTTGCCGTATCTTCATTAGACCCACGTAAAAATTTTCAAGGTTTAGTGAATGCACTCAATAATACGGATATACCTTTGCGAATTGTTGGCAATAGTGGTTCTATCTTTGCTAAATTGCATATCACTCCGTCAAAAAACATCACACTATTGGGATATGTAGGGGATGAGGAATTAAAAACTTTATACAATAATGCTTCTGCATTCGTTTTTCCTTCATTTTATGAAGGATTTGGCATTCCTCCACTAGAAGCCATGGCTTCTGGATGTCCTGTGATTGTTTCTGACATACCAGTCATGCACGAAGTATGCAGCGATGCGGCTATATATTGTGACCCATTCGATGAAACAAACATCCGTCAAGTCATACAAGAAGTGATTAACTATTCACCAACACAATTAAAGTCAATCGCACAGATTGGATACAAAAATGTACAACGGTATTCATGGGAACAATCTGCCCAAGCCCTAATAGACTTATTATCTACACTCTAAAGCATGAAAACAATTCTTCATATCAGTAAATATTATTCTCCTTTCATAGGAGGCATAGAAACGGTTGCTAAGCAATTAGTTTCAAGTTTGGACGGCTATCAGAACGTGGTCATTTGCTTCTCCAACGACCGACAAACACATTACGACACCGTCGATGGAGTCCAAGTTATTCGTGTCGGTGTATGCGCCTCTATTTCCAGCCAAGATATTGCGCCGGCATATTATAAACATTTGAAGAACATTATCAAATCTATACAACCGGATTTAGTACATATCCACTGCCCCAATCCGTATATCTACCCTATTCTGCTATGGCTGCTACCCAAACGTACCAAATTGGTAGTACATTGGCACTCTGATATTTTAGGCAAAGGTATGTTGTATCACTTAATTGCTCCATTTGAGCGTTTGTTACTCAAGCGTGCTGATTTGATACTGACAACTTCTCCCAACTATGCACCCTATTCGCACGCCCTTCTGCCATTTAAGCATAAAATATCGATCTTGCCCAACGTGATTACACCAGACAGATTCACGTTGCAGCCAACCGACGATGCTGCTATTCAACATATTCGCGAGCAGTGGCAGGGAAAAACATTGTTGCTGTTTTGTGGAAGACATGTTGCATATAAAGGCGTAGAGCACTTAATAGAAGCCGAGCAATGGATGCAACCGAACATTCAGATTTTGATTGCCGGTACTGGACCACTTACTTCGGAGTACCAAGACCTTGCCAAGGATTGTAAGCGAATTACTTTCTTGGGAAAACTCTCCAACGACGAACTACGTTGTTACTTACACGCAGCCGACTTGTTTGCTTTTCCGTCTATTAATAAGGCAGAGGCATTTGGCGTTGTTTTGGCGGAAGCCATGTATTGCCGTTGTGTGCCTATCGTGTTCCATATCGAAGGTAGTGGTGTCAATTGGGTGAATATCAATAAGGAAACAGGACTTGAAGTCCCGATAGGTTACGCACAGGAGTATGCCAAGGCCGTCAATTTATTATCAACGGATGACAATCTTCGTCAGCAAATGGCTACGGCTGCACATCGTCGTATTAGCGATTTATTCACTATTTCGTCCTTTAATCAGCAGATAAATTATATATATAACAGACTATTCTCTAAATAATTCGTTTAAAACATGAATAGCATTCATTTTGGTTGGTTGGTTGTCATAGCATTAGTGATTACATCGCTAATCTATCGCCCGTGTTTGAACTTCGCCAAACGGCACAATATCGTTGATCACCCCAACAAGCGTAAGCTGCAAGACCACCCCGTTCCCGTCTTTGGTGGAACGACAGTTGTGTTAGGTATGCTCATTCCGTTAATTTGCACCATCTATTTCTTCAATGCAACAGAGTTATGGTACGCGCTTGGTGCCATCCTTGTTTTGTGGTGCATTGGAGTGCTGGACGACATTTACGGACTTAGCGCCAGTTTGCGGTTCATATTGGAGTTAGGCATTATTTGGATATTGCTGTGGCAACCTACTATGCAAACCAACGGACTAATGCTCAACGACTTGGGTGGTTTGTGGGGCAGAAACGAGATTTCGCATTTCACCACTATTCCGCTTACACTCATTGCCGGTGTCGGCATTATCAATTCTATCAACCTCATTGATGGCGTAGATGGCTATTCCAGTGGCTACGGCATTGTGGCAAACATCATCTTTGCACTTATATTCTTCTTGGTGGGGGCACAAGCGATGGGTATGTTGGCGCTAATAACCGCTGCGTCACTTATTCCTTTCTATCTGCACAATGTCTTTGGGAAAACCAGTAAGATGTATATCGGCGACGGCGGTAGTTTGGTTATCGGCTTTGTTCTGGCATACAACGTACTGGCGATGTTAGATAGCGGCTCTGTTTGCCATATATTGGAGCAGCAAAATGTCGGCTTAGTTGCCTTATCACTCGCTATTTTGTGTATTCCTGTTTTTGACACGCTGCGTGTTATGGTAGCACGTCTCTGTCATGGCATATCGCCCTTTACGCCGGATAAAACACACTTGCACCATCTATTTATTGATATGGGCTTCTCTCACGTAGCCACCTCAACGTCTATTATTCTCTTGCAACTGCTCATCATTGCCCTTTGGTATATCAGTTTCCTGTGTGGGTTGAGTATCGACGGACAGTTTTATCTCGTTATTCTTTTAGGTCTGAGTGTTTGCGGTTCATATTACTATATGCGCCATTGCCAGAAAGTCAACAATGCTTGCTGGAAACGTTGCTGTCAGTTTGGAGAACAGACACACGGGGAGAAAGGAGCCATCTGGTTACATATTCAGCAATTCATTGACAAACTATAACATGCAAATCAGCGTTATCATACCGACCTACCAACCACGCGACTACTTGTGGCAGTGCTTAGATGCTCTCCGTCAGCAAACCCTACCATCTAACCAATGGGAGGTCATTCTCATTCTCAATGGTCCAAAAGAGCCCTACTTGTCTGCTATACAAGAACACATCAGCAATCTTCATAGCAGCAATATACGTTTATTATACACAGACCAAGCTGGAGTTAGTCATGCACGCAACATAGGTTTAGATAATGCACAAGGAGAATACATCACCTTCATTGACGATGACGACTATGTATCTCCCGCCTTCCTCGAAGAACTGCTATCACAAGCCACGCCACAAATAGTTAGTCTATGTAATGTACACGCTTTCTCTGACGAGCAAACTCACCTGCCCAACTATTTTGAAGACGCTTATCTTGAACATGCCAACGGTGGACTACAACCTTTCTACAAGGCACGAAAATTCTTCTCTTCGGCTTGTCTCAAACTCATTCACCGTAACATAATTGCCAATCGTCGCTTTAATGAGCATTATAAAAACGGAGAAGATAGTTTATTTATGTTCCTGATTAGTGATAAACTGTCTCAAGTACAATTCACTTCTCCTAACGCCATCTATTACCGCCGAGTACGCACCAATAGCGCATCTACACGGGTCAATAAACGGCAGCAGATTAGTTATAGCATTCATCTCATTGGGGCATACCACAAAATATATCGGCAGGGGAATTATTTATTTCGCTTTTATATAACACGCCTGCTGGCAGCTATTCATACTATATTGACTCATTAACGCACTATGTCACAAGACAACGCCAACATATTAGTTTCTGTCATTATGCCAACCTACAACTGTGCGCAATTCATTGCACGCAGTATAGAGTCCGTTTTGGCACAAACTCACACCAATTGGGAGCTACTTATTGTGGACGATTGCTCTACAGACGACACAACTTCCGTTGTCAAACCCTACCGTCAAGACACGCGCATTCACTATTCCGTTTTAGACCACAATAGTGGTGCTGCTGTGGCACGCAACACGGCTTTGCTGCAAGCCAAAGGGCAATATATCGCTTTCCTTGATAGTGACGACTATTGGTCTGCTGACAAACTGACGCTACAGATTGAATTTATGCAAGCGCACCACTATGCGTTCACTTATACCGCATTTCACCGCACGGATAAACCATTGCGTATCAGCGGACCAAAACATATCACACCACTGATGATGAGTGCTTTCTGTTGGCCTTCCTGCCCTACCGTAATGTACGACAGACAGGTTATTGGCCTAATACAGATACCTCCTATTCGCAAGCACAACGACTATGCGATGTGGCTGCAAATCATACAAAAAGCAGATTGTTATCTGTTAGACCAAGATCTATTTGCCTACAACAAGCACGCAGGTTCGATTTCTTCAACCAATTACTGGTCTTTGATTAAATGGCACTATATCCTTTGGCACCAAGTCATCAAGAAAAACGCCCTTACTTCCATTTGGTGGACGTTAATGAATATCATCTTCGGAATCTATAAAAAACTTCGTTATGTCCAACCTATGTAAATACATATTTGACCGTTTAGGGGCTCTGCTCGGACTTCTTATCATTTGGCCGGTTCTGTTGGTAATTCTTATTTTTATTACCTTGCAAAAACCTTATGCCCCTGCTATTTTTAAGCAGCAGCGTGTTGGCCGTCATGGCAAACTCTTTACGATGTATAAGTTCCGCACTATGACCCCCAATCACGGCGGAAATAGCATATCTGTGGCCGGCGAAGCGCGTATCACACCGTGGGGCGCTATCCTTCGCCGCTATAAATTAGATGAGTTGCTTGAGTTGTGGAATATCCTTATCGGCGATATGTCTTTTGTTGGACCACGCCCCGATGTGCCCGGTTATGCAGACTGCCTGACAGGCGAAGACCGCATCGTGCTGACCCTCCGACCGGGCATCACAGGTCCTGCCTCGCTCAAGTACCGCAACGAGGAGGAGATTTTGGCCAATGTGCCCAATCCTCAACAGTACAACAATGAAATCATCTACCCTGATAAAGTGCGTATCAATAAATACTACGCTACACATTATTCATTCATAACGGATATTCAGATGATTATTTGCACTATTTTGGGCAAACACATGCTATACAACAACGAACTAATTTAATAATATATAATATGAATAAACGTATTTATTTATGTCTGGCTCACATGAGCGGCAATGAGCAGAAGTACATTCAAGAGGCCTTTGACACCAACTGGGTGGTTCCGTTGGGTCCCAATGTGAATGCTTTTGAGGAAGATTTGCGTCAGTTTGTCGGACAAGACAGACAAATAGTTGCTCTTTCTGCCGGCACGGCTGCTGTGCATTTGGCACTGATTGCATGTGGCGTCAAAGCAGGGGACGAGGTATGTGTTCAGTCCTTTACGTTCTGCGCCAGCAGTCACCCTATCAAATACTTAGGGGCAACGCCTGTGTTTATTGATTCCGAGGCAGATTCATGGAACATGGACCCACTGCTTTTAGAGCAAGCCATTATTGACCGTAAGCAACAAACAGGGCACAACCCCAAAGCGATTATCGTAGTTGCTCTATATGGTATGCCGTATCGTATTGAAGACATTTTGGCAATTGCCAACAAGTACGATATTCCTGTTATCGAAGATGCTGCAGAGGGATTGGGCAGTCGCTACAAAGGGCAGGTTTTAGGTACTTTTGGCGCTTATGGTGTCCTCTCTTTCAATGGGAATAAGATGATTACCACTTCCGGTGGTGGCGCGCTTATTTGCCCTGATGAGGAAGCAAGACAAAGAATCATGTGGTATGCGACACAAGCTCGTGACGCCTATCCTTATTACCAACATGAGGAGATTGGGTACAATTATCGTCTCAGTAATATCTGTGCCGGTATCGGACGGGGACAAATGACCGTATTGAATGACCACATCTGTCATCACCAACATATCGCCTCGCTCTATGAGGAGGCGTTCGCACATATAGACGGCATTACTTTTCATGCTGCACCCAACAGCGATTACGATAGCAATTATTGGCTCAACACGATTACGCTTGACCCCTCTTTGCGCATCAAGGGACAGGAGAATGCCTACAAAGTAGCCATTCAAGGTGCCGTTGGTGGGGCTGCCGGGGTGACGCATCAGGTAGAAGAGTTACATACGGATTGTGAACCAAATACCAATGTTGAGGCACTTCGTATGTATTTAGACCAAGCAGGCATTGAAAGCCGTCCCTTGTGGAAACCGATGCACAAACAACCTGTCTATCAAGGTGCTCCGGCGTACGTAAATGGCGTTAGCGAATCGCTCTTTAAGGTAGGTATGTGCCTTCCGTCGGGACCGATGGTTACCGATGAAGATGTACAGTATATTATTCAAACCATTCAATCTGCTATTATTTGAAAATGAAAAACTCCTATCTATCATATATTGTCCACAATATATCCACTTTCAGGTACGCACCTCGGTGGGCTATTCTGTGCATTGATTTATTTATCAGTATCGTTGCGTTCTTGTTGGCGTTGGCTATTGGTAGTAGTTTATTCCAATACGGGATGAACGAGGTTGTGCTGTCTATCGGTCAGCAAGTTTTGATTTTATTTATAGTACAGACAATTGCGTTTTTGCTCTTTCACACCTACGCCGGTATTATTCGTTTCTCTACCTTTATAGATATTATTAAGATCTTCTTTGCATTGGTTATAGCCACCACCGCAATTTTGATTTTCAATGCGTTTGTAGAGCGATTGGTGGGTCTAAAGTGTTTTCTCAACACTTCCCTGCTCATTTATATCGGTACTGCATTTATTTTGCTTTTCTGTTTCCGTGTAGGGGTAAAGACTGTTTACGATGATGTCGTAGCACGGGGCAGCAACCGCAAGCGCGTACTCATTTATGGTACCAAGGCGGCGGGACAAGCCATTGCCCAAATGCTGCTCTCGTCCGGGCCTAATAGCGACTATTTGCCTGTGGGCTTTATCACTGATGGTAAGGACGTTAAGCAGTATTTCATACAGGGACTGAAGGTGTATTTGATGGACGACCACATCATCGACACAATGAATAAACTTGGGGTCAGAGATGTGATTATCTCTCCGCTCAAGATGAAGGAAATCAACCCCACCACCGACTTGGATATTTTCTTGTCGCACGAAATACGTATTCTGACCACGCCGTCCTTTACCAACTGGGACAAGGACACCAACGACCACGCTCGTATCGGTCGAATTGATTCCCTGCGTATTGAGGACTTATTAGAGCGTCCCACGATTAACATTAATACCGATAATGTAAGGTCTATCCTGAGCAACCAAACCGTCATGATTACCGGTGCTGCAGGCAGTATCGGTAGCGAATTGGTGCGTCAAGTGCTGCAATATAAGCCGGGCTGCGTTGTCCTATACGAACAGGCAGAGTCGCCGCTGCATGACCTGCGTTTAGACCTTAAGCAACAGTATCCGGACGCACACATAGTGGCTATTATCGGCGACATACGCAACCGCACCAAGTTAGAGCAAACCTTTGCCGCCTACCACCCTCAGGTGGTCTTCCACGCTGCTGCCTACAAGCACGTGCCGTTGATGGAAGAGTTCCCTAACGAAGCCGTTTTGACCAATGTACTCGGTACACGCTACGTAGCGGACCTTGCCGTACAGTACGGGGTGCAACGCTTTGTAATGATTTCCACCGACAAGGCCGTCAACCCAACCAACGTCATGGGCACATCTAAACGTATTGCAGAGATTTATGTGCAAGCCCTCAATCGTGCATTGTGCATTTCTCCTCTTACTGAGGGGGTCAGTGAGTGTCGTCAATCCACCAAGTTCATCACCACCCGTTTTGGCAATGTACTCGGCAGTAACGGTTCGGTTATTCCCTATTTCAAGAAACAGATTGCTGCAGGCGGTCCGGTCACGGTGACACACCCGGACATCATTCGTTTCTTTATGACCATACCTGAAGCGTGTACGCTCGTCATGGAAGCAGCCACCTTGGGCAATGGGGGTGAGATCTTCGTCTTCGACATGGGCAAGCCCGTCAAGATTTTGGACCTTGCACGCAATATGATTCGCTTGGCCGGATTCCAGCCGGACAAAGATATCTCTGTCATTTTCACCGGTTTACGTCCCGGAGAAAAACTGTACGAAGAGGTACTTAACCAGAAGGAAACGACCCTTCCTACCGCCAACGAAAAGATTATGATAGCGCGTGTACGCGAAGCCGACTACGATACCATTTGTGCGCAAATAGATACATTGGTAACGCTGGCGCAAGAAGGTAACGCTATGAAGACTGTACTACAAATGAAACAGATGGTGCCGGAATTTAAGTCCAAAAACTCCATCTATGAACAACTCGACTAATTAACCAATACAAATATGAGCTTTTTTGATTTATTTAAGAAAAACAAGACACAAGAAGAACAACAACAGGAAGTAGAAGTTCTAAACGAGGGTTTGCAGAAAACCAAGACCTCTGTTTTGGATAAAATATCGCACGCCATTGTGGGAAAGTCCACGGTTGATGACGATGTGTTGGACAATTTAGAGGAAGCCCTTATTACTTCCGATGTGGGCGTAGAAACGACTTTGCGTATCATTGAGCGCATTCAGGCGCGTGTGGCAAAAGATAAGTATGTCAATACCGCCGAACTTAACCAACTGCTGGTAGAGGAAACCTGTGCCCTACTCGCAGAAAACACCCAACCTCAACCGTGCATTGTGCATTGCCAACCGTCAATCGCCAAGATTCCCTACGTCATCATGGTTGTGGGCGTGAATGGTGTGGGCAAGACCACTACGATTGGTAAGTTAGCCAAGCAGTTTAAGGATGCCGGCAAGAAGGTCTATCTCGGAGCTGCCGATACTTTCCGTGCCGCTGCTGTGGAGCAACTCTGTATTTGGGGTGAGCGCGTAGGCGTGCCTGTTATCAAGCAGAAACAGGGGTCCGACCCTGCCTCTGTAGCGTTTGATACGCTGCAATCGGCTGTTAAGAACAATGCCGATGTCGTACTCATTGACACGGCCGGCCGTCTGCATAATAAGATTAACCTCATGAACGAACTGACTAAGATTAAGTCCGTTATGCAAAAGGTGGTACCCGATGCGCCACACGATGTCATGCTCGTTTTGGACGGTTCTACGGGTCAGAATGCTTTTGAGCAAGCCAAGCAGTTCACGCAAGCCACGCAAGTGACATCGTTGGCGATTACCAAACTCGACGGTACCGCCAAAGGCGGTGTCGTGATTGGTATATCCGACCAGTTCAAAATACCTGTGCGTTATATCGGCGTTGGCGAAAAAGTAGAAGACCTCCGTGTCTTTGACAAAGAGGCCTTCGTAAAAAGCGTCTTAGGGCTCTAACATTGTGCATTGTCAACTGTCAACTATCAACTGTCAATCCCGTACTATTCCCGTACAATTCCCGCACAATTCCCGTACTATAATGCAACTATAGAATAACAATACTAAAAACGGTATAAAAAATTTCAACGCTATGTCTTACAAATCGGCTTACCCTATTGAGGAACTACATGGCAAATTAAGTTCACATCGTGACGGTGGCAACCGTATCCCCGTTACGCGTCAAAAAACCTTTGGCCACGATGCCAAAGGCAATCCTATTCAAGGTCCAAAAGAGTTTTATCCTTATCATATACACGAGGGTGCTTGGTCGCCTAATGTAGTCGCAGCACGTGCTTTATTTGCTCAAGCGCAACGTCAGGCAAGGGCTGAATTGGCAGATGCGGAACGATATGCTTATTGGCAAAATCTTTTTGAGGAGCAACTTAACCACCCTCAACCGGGTCAAAAGCGCTACTCCACTCTCCTTGGCTTTGTCTCCACTCAAATCCAATCCCAACTCCGCCAATCCTAATTATTCATTCTATTTTTTACTTATTGGATAAAAAACACATTTTTTGTGCAATATATTTGCATATTCCATAAAAAAGATGTACCTTTGTGCCAAATTTATTAGGCAGTATGAAACGGGAAACAAATGATATTACACCACGTTGGGAACTAAAATTAGTTAATTACCAAAGAGCATTATCTCGTTTAGCAGAAGTCGTACACACTAGTCAAACCAGATCCCTTTCCGAATTGGAGCGTGATGGTATGATTCAGCGATTTGAATTTACACATGAGTTGGCTTGGAAATTGATGATGAGTTTCTGCAAGTATCAAAGTCCTGAAATAGAATTATTTGGTTCAAAAGACTCAACGCGTTGGGCATTTGAACATGGATTGATAGAAGATGGGGAAACATGGATGAATATGATAGCTGCTCGCAACGAGACTTCGCATAACTATAATGAAGAATTAGCAACTGATGTATATTCCAACATTACTAATCTCTATTATCCTGCTATGTTGACATTTTTCAACAAAATGCGCGCTTTAATAACCACACCACAAACCGAGCTATTCAAATGACGTATGGGTTATCCGAACATACAATTACTAAAATTCAGGAAGCACTGAGAGACATTCCTGCGGTTGTTAGTGCCACTATTTATGGCTCTCGTGCTCGTGGAGATTATCATTCGGGATCAGATATTGACCTTACACTCAGCGGTGAGGAATTGACCTATACAGACTTGCTAAATGCTTACACCAAATTAGATGATTTGATGTTACCATATACTTTTGATTTATCAATTTTCAGTCGTATTACCAATCCATTGCTCCGCCAAAATATCCTTCGCGATGGCAAGGAATTGTACCGAGAATAATTAGAGAAAAAAAAAAAAAAAAAAAAAAAAAAAATCAGTTGCCTCTTATTCAACTCACAAATTTTATAAAAAAAATATCAATTTTTACTATACACC
>JAKSMY010000042.1 GCA_024400275.1 Paludibacteraceae bacterium
CCGAGATGGAGTGGTTCCAACACTGGAAAGAGTTCCGTCTCAAATGGCACAAAGCCCTTGGTTTGGGTGACGAGAAATACCGTTACCATGACCACGAGAAACTGGCTCACTACGCCAACGCTGCTACCGATATTGAGTTCCTCATGCCCTTCGGATTCAAAGAGGTGGAGGGTATTCACAGCCGTACCAACTTCGACCTGTCGCAACACGCCAAGTTCTCAGGCAAGAAAATCGAATACTTTGACCCTGACCTCAACGAGAGTTACACTCCCTACGTCATTGAGACCTCTATCGGTGTCGATCGTATGTTCCTCTCTATCATGTGCTCGGCATACAAAGAGGAGCAACTGGAAGGTGGCGACACCCGCGTCGTGCTCAACCTGCCGCCTGTGCTCGCTCCCGTCAAAGTGTGCGTCATGCCGCTGGTTAAGAAGGACGGACTGCCCGAGAAAGCACGCGAAATCATGGATATGCTCAAATTTGACTTCAAGACCCAATACGACGAGAAAGACTCTATCGGTAAGCGTTACCGCCGTCAGGACGCTATCGGTACACCTTTCTGCGTAACCGTGGACCACGACACGCTGAATGACGGCTGCGTTACCGTGCGTTACCGCGACACCATGGAGCAGGACCGCGTTAAGATAGATGACCTGCACGCACTTATTCAAAAAGCAGTAGATCCGAAGAACCTCTATCGCAAACTGATGGAGAAATAAGCATGACCTATAACAAGGCTATAGATTATTTATACGCCTCTACTCCGGCCTTTCATTTGATTGGTCAGAAGGCATATAAACCAGGGATAGACAATGCGCTATCCCTGATGTCATATTTGGGGCACCCCGAACGACAATGGAAGAGCATACACATCGCCGGCACCAACGGCAAGGGCTCCACCTCGCACCTTATTGCAGCCTCGCTACAGCGTGCCGGACTGAAAGTCGGTTTATACACCTCTCCCCACCTCGTGGATTTTCGCGAACGAATACGGGTCTTTACCGACGGCGAACCGACGGCGAACCGACAGTTACCCGACAGTCGACCGACGGTCGACCGACGGTCGAATATACCGTTGAGCCACCCTTGCACAGACACGAGGATACCTCAAGAGGCGGTTATACGATTTGTGGAGGAGAACAAAACATTTCTGGACCAACTCCACCCTTCTTTCTTTGAAACGACGATGGCGATGGCTTTTTGGTACTTCGCACAAGAAAAAATCGATATAGCCGTTATTGAAGTGGGGCTTGGCGGACGGCTCGACTCCACGAACGTCCTACCTCCCTTTGACCCTATCACCCAAACAGGCGTACAACTATCCGTCATCACCAATATAGGTCTTGACCACACCGAGTTTTTAGGCAATACACTTGCCCAAATTGCCGGTGAAAAGGCAGGAATTATCAAATCCGGCGTTCCGTGTGTGATTGGCGAAACAGACCCTGAAACAATGCCTGTATTCATCAAGAAAGCAGGAACTGATAGCACCATCTATTTTGCCGATCAATGCGAGTATTTACGTCGGTGTCGCCTACGCGATATACCCACGTGCCAGTTGAAAGGTCTCTACCAGGAAAAAAACATGCAAACGGCTTATGTGGCACTGCGTGCTTTGGGTATTCCCACCCCCTGCATACGCGATGGATTTGCCAATGTATGCACCTTGACAGGTCTCCGTGGCAGATGGGAAATACTTTCTCAACACCCACTTACTATCTGCGATACCGGACATAACTCGCACGGTATCAAATATGTAGCCGAACAATTGCAAACCACTTTGCAACAACGAAAAACCACTTTGGGCACACAAGTTTCACTTCGTATCGTTTTTGGCATGGTGAGTGACAAAGATGTAGATGTTGTTATGACGCTATTGCCCAAGAATGCCGTGTATTATTTCACACAAGCACAAACCAAACGTGCTATCCCTGCCAACCAACTCTTGACTATGTTCACACAAGCCAACTGTGATGTTCAGCAACCGCTTCAGCCAAACAACATAAATCACGCCTATTCATCGGTACAACTGGCACTGCAAGCGGCACAAAAAGATGCCACCGACCAAGATATTATCTTCATCGGTGGCAGCAATTATGTAGTAGGAGAAACCCTACCCTTATTCAATTAAAGACGATAACGCAGACCTACTGCGATTGACCAGTCAAAGAAGTTAATAGTTTCGCTACGTTTAACATCATCTACTTTCTTATTCCAAAAGCCTAAACCATAACCGGGACGGAAGTCAAAACTCAATGCCAAAGGAGCATTGCTGAAATTCAGTTCCAAACCGGCAACGGCATTGACACCAAACTTACCATAGACTGTTTCCTTCCCTTCTTCGTCGGTAATCCATTTTCCAGATCCCCATTCACTATCCTCATCATCACCTTTTATCTGAGCTTTGCCCAATTGACCCATCAAACCTAAACTGAGACCTCCACCGGTATACCAACTTAACGAACCACCATCAAAAGTGTAGAATTCTTTTTGATACAACACATTAGGATTGGCTTCAAAAGTATACATGGGAGCATCTTTTATTTTACCTTTGTACGTATCAGAATCATATTTAGAGGTACTAGATCCTGCTGTTTGTTCCAAACGAACACCCAAATCAACTTGCAAAGCAAGACCATCTACTCCAAAAATGAAACCCTTGTAAGAAACGCCATATTGGCTACCTACGTTAACACCAACACTGTGTGTGTAATCAGCAGCGCTCATTGTCATTGCGCCAAGCAGCATAGCTGCAACAAATAAAGTTTTTTTCATAACTCTTAATTTTTTTTAGTTAATTATTTATTATTAAGGGGCTTCTAATAAGCCTCCTTTTCTATTGATTAATCTCCCGAATACGTTGTTGAGAATCAGCATAGGTTGCCGCACGAATGGTATCACCCATGCTTTCTATATATTTTATCAACACATCTACATCTACAATATGCTCTACCTCAACTTGTTTGGCATCTAAGAACATACCGGATAGTCCTCCGAAAACTAAATTATAGTCCGATCCCCCTATTGTATATACCGAATCTACCTCTATAGGACGCCAAACACCGTCTTTTTCCACCTCAACACTAACGATACGACGTGGCGCACCTATACTGTCACACAGTCCGTCTTCGTTCATAAACACCGGACTCGGAATAGAAGAATCAAACGTATATCGAACACCACTCACATGCATAAAATCACCATATTCCGTAGGATATTCCGACACGCCTGCTTCCAAAACATCTATAAACTGCTGCCCCGTCATCTCAACCTTGTACAGCGTATTGTTGAATGGCAAAACTTGCAACAAATCACCGTATGTAATATTACCCTTAATTAAACTGCCGCGCAGACCGCCTCCGTTGGAAATACCGATATCCGATTGGGAGACGAAACGCATCGCGTCCGATGTAAAATCACCTAAATTAGTCTCTCCCTTACGAACCATTCGATTGCCTTCATTATCAGAATCGGTCAACGTGACTTGCGAAAAACCGATATACTGACAGGTCTTTTTATTCACTCGCTCCAAAATAGACGCAATACGGGAATGGAGACGTTTATGTACACCGCGATAAGATGATAAATCAATCAGCTGATTGATAAATTGGTGCTGCTGGGTAATCTTCAAACATCCTGCATAGCGGAAATTATTTCCTGTACTCGCCAATAGAACCGAATCACCGTGAAGATTGGCTACTTTATAATCTAACACATGGTGAGAATGACCATCTAAAACAACATCTATACCCTCGGTCTGTTCTATCAGTTGTATAGAATTGATACCTTTCGTATCATCGCCCAGATGAGATAATACAATAACATAGTCTGCCCCTTCCTCACGAGCCGCATTAACAGCCTGTTGAACCAAATCAACCACTTCTGATTTATGGAAATCATACAACACTTCGCCTTGGTCATTCTGAAAATTAATTGGCAGCGAATTATTGATAGTTGTCGGCGTAGCTACTCCCACAAAACCGACATTGACCGTACCGTAACTGCGAATATCATAACTCGGATAGATAAACTTCCCTGTCTTAATCGAACTAAAATTACAGCATAAGGTCTTTGCACGCAACCACCATGTCAGTTTTTTCAATTGAGTAACACCATAATCAAACTCATGATTACCCAACGTCACATAGTCGTACGGCACCGCATTCATAATAGCCACAGGATACTTGCCTTTGGAGATACTTCCCACCTTATTACCCTGCACAAAATCGCCGCAACTGACCACATTCACATAAATCGACTGCTTCAAATAATCTGCCCGTAAAGCAGCCATTTGCTCATATCCCTCTACAGAACAATGCACATCATTGTCATACAAGATGTATATATCGCCATCTGGAGCCTGACAACCTGTTATCAGACCAACAACTAAAAACAATAATAAGTATTTTCTTTTCATGGTAGGTTATGTTTTTTGGTTATGTTTAGAACCCGAATGAGAATCCTATATTGGCACTAAGATTTCTTCCCTGATAAAACTCCGGGCAGAACTTGTTCAGGAAATAATCCGCACTCCCGTATTGTTCGGCAGTTTTGCTATCCACGTAAGGTGCGTCTTTGCCGCCTTTGTTGTCATACGCCCGAGCGTGATTATAACTCAAACCGGCTATCAGATACATATTCGGATGCACCTCGTATGTAAACTTCACATCAATCTGGTCATTTCGGTAAATCTTCTTATTGAAAGGTTTTTGAGCAATCGTTTCACCAACCAAGTCACGAACATAATAATACTGATTATACTTCGTATCGTTGGTGTAACTCAAAGCAATATGCATACCTCTTATCGGACGATAGCTCAATTCCACAAATATCGACTGTGCATTATCACCCATGTAATGACCCATATTGTAACTGTTGCTCGTGTATTCCAGCACATCTATCGAGTGCGTATAGCAAGCAATATACGACCGCATAAACTCGCCCTTCAGTCCTAATCCCTTAATGGGCCAGCCTGTCCAGTCAAAGCCGACCAAATAGGACACAGGATTCTTTTCCGGATTACTCTTTTTCAAACGTTTCCAATTAACCTCGTCTATATAGCAAGAGCCGTATAATTTCAAATGTTCAACAGGGCGAACTGTTGCGGTAAAGAAAACTTGTGAATTCTGGTTTTCGGACTTGACACCTTTGGTCAACAGGTGGTCTAAAGATTTATAGAATGCAAACGGAATAAAATAAGCCGCCTGAGGGTTATTCTCTGCATAGACAATCGAATTACCCAACGAGAAATGGAAATACTTGCATGGCTTGAATGTAAACATATTGGCTGCCATATACTTGCTACGGGGGCGGTAGTGATTAGCCAACACATAACCACCCGTATTCGGATCAACGTTTTTATGCTCTACATAGTAATCCTCCTCATTCAACACATTACTGATTAGCCATGCATGGAAATAATCAAATTGGAACCACCAAACCGGTGTTAATTGTATCGTCAACTGAGGTACGGCAGGATTTCGACCACTCAGTATATTCGAGGCATGATAAGCGTCTCCCCAACGGATATTCTCTCTGCTCAATCCTATACTTCCCCACCATGCATACACATTGATTCCGCCTTTGCTATCCGAGAAATCACCGCCGTCTTCAGATTCTTTATATTCCAGTCCCAAGCGATTATTCAGATACAACGGTTTGGCCAAGCGAGCCCCCATCATCTTGTCAGATTCAGTGGGGAAATACTTGTCCTTTAAGAACCACTTGCCGTTGTAACTAATGTCTCGCAGCGAGCCCCAAATACTGATATGATTGACAATATCCATCTGAATCTCGGCACCATACCAACGTTTCACGATAGCCCCTTTCTTACTGCCAATCACTTCAGCACCCAAGAGAGGTTTTATCTGCATCTTGAACTTCTTGTTCTTGGTCATGTACGAGAACTGCGGGTCAGCCAGACTCAAATTATACGTCCTATGATCCGTATATTGCACATACCCTTCGCGCATTGTGTCACGCTCCAAACTGAACTCGTTCAGATAAAACGCCAAATCATCTTTCTGCCTTTTATTCATCAGCGAATCAGCCGTCTGTGCTTCCTCCAACATGTGCGCGATTTGTACGCGAGTGAAGGGACGCACTGCCTCCGTCTGAGAATGAATCACGCCGTCTGTTGCCAACTCGTCCAAAAAATCATACACACGTGTATATTCCAAACTAACGGGTATATTCTGTGCTACCAAGGGCATCGCCCCAAGAAAGAACAAAACTACTATACTTCTAAACTTTTTCACTTGTCAACTATCAATTATCAACTACTTCCCGTACCGCGCGTTCATACCGGCAATCACATCTGCCGTAATATCCATACCGTCAGCTGCCATCAACACATTGTCTTTTCCTTGATTACTCAAAATCACTTGGAAACGGCCGTCGGCATTATAATCTTTCAAAAAAGCCATCAAACTGTCTGCCAGTTGCATATTCAGCTCTTGATTTTCCAGCAATATATCATTGGTCAGTTTTTGTTCCAACTCCTGCAACTCCTGCTGCTTACGCTGCAAGCGCGAGTATTCGTTTTGAGCACGTTCCTGACTTAAGAAAGCATTATTCTCGTATTTACGTTGAAAATCGGCCATTTCACTTTCCAATGTACGTCCTTTGGTGTTCAGTTTCAAACGGGCATCTTCTTGTTTGGACATCAATTTTTCTTGAGCTTCTTGGGCAAATGTATAGCCTTCCAACAAGCTATCTACATTCAAATAAGCAATCGGAAGATTTCCCTCCTGCACTTCTGCAACAGGCATTGTACTACTCTGTTTCTTGCAGCAGCCTTGCTTGCCGGTAAAGAACAACACAAACAATACAACCACAGCGGCTGCCAAAATTCCATCTACAATAATTTGACTTTTTTTCATAATTTATATTTGTTTAATATCTATTTTCTTTCTATATCTTGCCTCGTAATCTTGCGTATTCACGCAATGGATTCCACGTTCTTTCATAGCCTTGCTGCCTCCTATGTGCTGACTGCTGAAACGACCGTTTTTCTTAATCAGTACGCGGATACATAATCCGAGCATGGCCAAACCCAATAGCAATATACCAAGCAGTACTTCCATTTTTAGCGTGCAAAGTTAGTGAAAAAAAATGACATAAACAAATAAATCACACTTTTTTTATTAAAAAAGCGCGCGCGCTTGCGTACGCGATAGATTTTTTATACCTTTGCATACGAGTTCTTATACTCATAACTCAAAATTCATAATTCAAATTAACTATGGCACAATCACAACAACAATCCGGCAATCCCTTCAATTCACTTACTGCCGGCAGTAAAATTATCGGAACAATTATCGCAGACTCGGATATTCGCATCGATGGAACGTTGGAAGGCGACTTGCAGTGCAACGGAAAACTGGTCATCGGGGAACACGGCACCGTCAAAGGAACCGTTGTTTGCCAAAATGCAGAAGTCATGGGGGTTTTAGACGGTAAAGCCACCATCGAAAATTCTTTTGCTTTGCGTGCCACCGGCTCCATGCTTGGCGAACTGAAAACCCGCACGCTCACCATCGAACCCAATGCACAGTTCAATGGCACATGTTCGATGAAGCAGGAGAATATACCAACTACCGCAAAAAAATAACTCATAATTCATAATTCTAATTATGCAGGTTCGTCCTTTCCGTGGCATTCGCCCACCTAAACAGTTTGTTCTTGATGTCAATTCACGCCCTTATGACGTGCTCAACTCAGAAGAAGCACGCGCAGAAGCAGGCAACAACGAAAAATCGCTCTATCATATCATCAAACCCGAAATTAATTTTGCCCCGGGTACCGATGAACATGACCCCAAAGTTTATACCTCCGCACGCGAACATTTCGACCTGTTTCGCAAAAACGGTTGGCTCGTACAAGACTCTAAGCCAATGTATTACATCTATGCCCAGACAATGGGTTCGCGTACACAATACGGTCTTGTCTTGGCTGCCAACTTTGAAGATTACATGTCCGGACGGATTAAAAAACACGAACTCACCCGTCGCGACAAGGAAGAGGACCGCATGAAACATGTGCGTATCAACGATGCCAACATAGAGCCGGTCTTTTTTGCCTACAAGCATGTCGATGAATTGGATGCCATCATCGCCCGCTATACTGCCACAACTCCCGAATACGATTTTGTTGCATCCATCGATGGTTTCGGACATAAATTCTGGCTGATAGACAACGATGACGACATTGCGCGCATTACCGAACTTGTATCCGCTATTCCGGCTATGTATATTGCCGATGGTCACCACCGTTCAGCCGCAGCAGCCCTTGTAGGAAACGAGCGAAAAAAAGCCAATCCCAACCATACCGGCGAAGAGGAATATAACTATTTCCTCGCCGTTTGTTTCCCTGATAACCAACTGAATATCATTGATTATAATCGCGTTGTACGTGACCTTAACGGACTGACTGACGAGGCGTTTCTCAGTGCCCTTGAAGAGAATTTTGTAGTTGAATGTAAAGGCGAAGATATTTACAAACCGACTTGCCTGCATAATTTCTCGCTTTATCTCTCCGGAAAATGGTACAGTTTAACTGCCAAAGCAGGACGTTACAACGATGCTGACCCGATTGGCGTATTGGACGTTACGATTTCGTCCAACCTTATCCTTGATAAGATATTGGGAATCAAGGACCTGCGTTCCGACAAACGCATTGATTTCGTGGGTGGTATTCGTGGGCTTGGTGAACTCAAACGCCGTGTTGATTCGGGAGAAATGCGTGTGGCACTCGCACTCTACCCTGTCACCATGCAACAGATTATTGACATTGCCGACTCGGGAAACATTATGCCGCCTAAAACCACTTGGTTTGAACCCAAACTGCGCTCCGGATTAGTCATTCATTCCTTACTGGATTAACCCGATACTTTACCGAGACAAGTGAAACAATTTTCGTACATATTTTTTGGACTGGTTGTCCTGCTTTGGTTGCCCTCATGTGGATTAAAGACCAAAATCAAGCGTGCCGACCGCAAATTTGCCATCGGTGAATACTACGATGCCGCTGATTTATATCGCCAAATATACCCCCGCGTAAGCAGAAACGACAAAAAGTTGAAAGGTCGTATCGCATTCAATCAAGGGGAATGTTACCGTATTCTCAACAATAGCAAAGCCGTTTCTTCGTATCAGCACGCAGTTAGCAATAAATACCAGCAGCAGGACTCCATCGTTTTCCTGCGTTTGGCACAAGCACTGCAATATCAAGGAAAATACAGCCAAGCCGAGAAAAATTATAAATCTTATCTCGAGGCACACCCTTCCGATTACGTTGCCCAGGCGGGATTATTTGCTTGCCAACAGGTGAATACGTGGAAAAAAGAACCTTCGCGACATAAACTGACACTCGTTAAGGAATTTAATGCCAAACGAACATCTAATTTCTGTCCCGCATTTATCGGTACAGACGCAGGAGCCGTTATGTTCACGTCCAACCGGCAGGAAAAGAGTGCCGGCAACAAGAAGAGCAAACGGGTATCTCCTGTTACCGGTGCTATGACGTTTAATCTATACACGTCACGACGCGACAAAAACATGAAGTGGGGAGAGATTGAATTGCCCGATGGATTATACGGACGCGAGGAAGAAACGTCTGAAAATGAGAATGATTCCACCAAACAAAAGACCGGTTCTCAGGAATTGGGTGTTTGTTCCTTTACCGGAGATGGAAAAACGATGTACTTCACATTCTCTCAACCTATTAACGGACAAGATTTAGGCACCAAAATCTTCTGTTCTCATCGAACGGGAGGCGAATGGGGTGAGCCGCAAGAAGTAAAATTCTTCCCTGACAGTTCCATCACAGTGGGACATCCGTCTGTCAATGCAGCAGGAGACACCATATACTTTGCCTCCGATGCTCCGGGAGGTTACGGCGGAAAAGACCTTTGGATGGCGGAACTGGAAGGAGATACATGGATAAACATACAAAATCTTGGATCACAAATCAACACCTCTGCTGACGAGATGTTTCCGTGTATCAGGTGGGACGGGGTGCTCTATTTCTCGTCTAATGGTCACCCGGGTTATGGAGGTTTGGACATTTTCCGTGCCGTTCCAACCGGAGAAAAAGACACCAACGATATCAGACTTTGGGACGTGTACAATATGGCAATACCTTTCAATAGTACAGGAGATGATTTCGGCATTACATTTGATGGGGAATCGGAGAACGGTTTATTATCGTCCAATCGCGGTCAGAAGAAAGGATATGACCAGATTTATAGTTTCATTCTGCCTGAGTTAATCTATTCCGTAGAAGGTAAACTGACCGACACCAACGGAGATCCTATCGTTGACGGTATCCTACGTTTGGTCGGCAACGATGGTACAAACCAGAAATTGCAGGTCCGCAAAGACGGGACATACAACCTTAAACTAAACAAAGATGTCAAATACGCAATGTTAGCCACCGCACGCGGCTATCTGAATAGCAGGGAAAATCTGACTACAGAAGGACTGAAGGACTCGAAGACATACACCCAGAATTTCACACTTGCGCCGCTATCTAAACCGGTTAAAATGGACAATGTATTCTATGAAACAGGTAAATGGGATTTGACACCCGAAAGTGAAACAAGCCTCAATGCCTTGGTCAAATTGCTCAACGACAATCCGAATATAACCATTGAATTGTCGGCACACACGGATATGGTGGGTGATTCACTATCCAACAAAACGCTATCGGAGAAACGTGCCCAATCATGCGTTAATTATCTTATCAAAGCAGGTATCGAAAAAGAACGTCTCACTCCCGTTGGATACGGTGAAAACAAACCCGTCGTTGCCGATCAGGCTTTGCATAAACAATACCCCTATATTCCGATTGAGCAGGTGTTGGACGAAGCTTTTATCAACAGATTAGAGTCGCCGCAACAGCGTGACGTATGCAACCAAATCAACCGGCGTACAGAGTTTAAGGTACTCAAAACAACGTATAAATTGTATTAAATGAAACAATATCTTGAACTTTGTCAGCGTGTCCTTTCCGAAGGAATAAAAAAAGAGGATCGAACCGGCACCGGTACACTATCCGTCTTCGGGCATCAAATGCGTTTTCACATGGCTGACGGTTTCCCCTTGCTCACCACAAAAAAATTGCATCTAAAGTCTATCATCTACGAACTTTTATGGTTTCTTCAAGGCGACACCAATGTTCGTTACTTGCAAGAACATGGGGTGCGTATTTGGAACGAGTGGGCTGACGAAAAAGGCGAATTGGGTCCTGTTTACGGACATCAGTGGCGTTCTTGGCCGGATTATAGCGGAGGTACGATAGACCAGATAACTAACCTCGTCAATCAAATCAGGACGAATCCGGATAGTCGGCGGTTGATGGTATCGGCTTGGAATGTGGCAGAAGTAGACAAGATGGCTCTTCCGCCTTGCCATTGTCTATTTCAGTTTTACGTAGCAGACGGCAGACTTAGTCTGCAACTCTACCAACGTAGTGCCGACATCTTTCTCGGCGTGCCTTTCAATATCGCTTCGTACGCCTTACTTTTGCAAATGATGGCACAAGTAACAGGTCTGCAATGCGGAGATTTTGTACACACATTGGGAGATGCCCACATCTACCTGAATCATTTGGACCAAGTACGTCTGCAACTCACGCGTGAGCCACGCCCGTTGCCCACTATGCACATCAACCCTGATGTCAAAGACCTTTTTGCCTTCCGATACGAAGACTTTGAATTACTCAACTACGACCCACACCCCCATATCGCCGGCACTGTCGCAGTCTAACCTCTAAACTAAAATATGATTAGTATCATTGTTGCCATATCTGAGAACTATGCCATCGGGCAAAAAGGAGGACTGCTTTGTCATTTGCCTGCCGACCTCAAACATTTCAAAACCATCACTACCGGGCACCCCGTTTTGATGGGAGAGCGAACTTTTTTCTCCCTTCCCGTCCGTCCCTTGCCCAATCGCCGTAATATAGTCCTTACCGACAATCTTGATTTCTCTGCCGAAGGTGTAGAGGTTGTTCACTCGATTCCCGAGTTTATGCAACTGATTGAGAAAGAACAATCGCAAGACAACAGTCAAACCGAGTTCTTCATTATAGGCGGCGGAATGGTCTATCGGCAATTCTTCCCTATTGCCGACAAACTATATATCACTCATATCCGCCATACATGGCAAGATGCCGATACTTTCTTTCCTGAAATATCAGCACAAGAATGGGAATGTGTGCTCTCTGAGCCTCATTCTGCAGATGATACGAATCCGTATCCTTATACTTTTTGTGAATACTGCCGGAAAAGTGGAGTATAGCGGACTCGAACCGCTCACCTCGACACTGCCAGTGTCGCGCTCTAGCCAGATGAGCTAATACCCCAAAAGCGTGTGCAAAGGTACACTTTTTTTTTGAACTAAGCAAATATTTAGAACAAAAAAATACGTTTTTTAGTTCAAATAATGAAAAACGTCCATTTTAAATGCCTTTTCAAAGGCATCGGTAGCACGTAATTGCTCCGCTGTACCGATTTGCAAGCCCTGTTCTGAAAGCAACAGAATATAATCACTCATTTCCGAAGCAAGGTCTAATTCATGGGTGGAAATCAATACTGTCTTACCTTGATTATGTGCCAAATCGCGCAATAATCGGAATACGCGTATCCGATTAGGCAAGTCCAAATGAGAAGTCGGCTCATCCAATAAAATCAAATCTGTCTGCTGAGCCAAAGCTTTTGCCAATAAGACACGTTGCTTTTCGCCGTCACTCAAAGAATTAAATGTGCGATAAAGCATAGCGTTATCGTAACCTACTGCCGATAATGATTGTATAATGATTTTCTCGTCTTCATCGGACAAAGTACCTAAAAAAGACGTATAAGGGTAACGCCCCATCGCTACAATATCATGAACGGTAGTGTTATCGAGGCAGTTATTATTTGTCAGCACGTACGTTCTGTTTCTTTCGGTCAGCAGAGGAGCAACAGTACCACTCATAGCAGGTTGCAGTCCTGCTAAAGTACGCAACAAAGTTGTTTTTCCTACACCATTAGGTCCCAGCAAAGCCACAATTTTTCCTTTATTCAACGAGAAACTCAGGTCTTTTTGAATCACTTTATCGCGATACCCTATCGTCAAATGTTGTACCGAAATATCCATAATAAATGCTATTCGTAAAAATATTCTCTGGTAACACGGCGACTGACCGAAGTCAATACCTCGTACGTAATAGTTCCTAACTTGTCGGATAATTCCTCTAAAGGTATATGGTCACCAAATATCTCCACATAATCTCCCACTTGGGCATCTACGCCGGTAACATCTATCATGGCTTGGTCCATGCACACATTTCCCACAACGGGACAACGTTTGCCCCGAATAAGGACTTCTCCTCCATAATTGCTAAAACGTCTGTCAAAACCGTCAGCATAACCCACAGGAATAACGGCAATCTGTCTATCTTCCTGCAACATGGTATGCCTACCGTAGCCTATTGTTTCTCCTTTAGGCACTTTTTTTACCGATAAAATGGTCGTTTTTAAGGTACACACATTACGCAATTTAGCCTCTGCAAACGAGAATCCATAAAGTCCTATTCCTAACCGGCACATATCGAATTGATACTGACTAAAACGTTCTATACCTGCCGAGTTGCATATATGCTTAAGAATGGGATACTGCAAACCACTTTTTAATTGTTCGGCACAAGCATCAAAATACTTGATTTGATCGAGAGTAAACGCATCAAACTGCGCTTCATCGGAACCGGCCAAGTGGCTAAATACGCTCTTTACTTTCAATGTGTTTTGAGCATTCAGGTGAGTAATAAGTTCAGGTATTTGTTCTTGATAAAATCCCAATCTATGCATGCCGCTATCAATCTTAATATGAATAGGATAGTTCTCTAATCCTTTGGCTTTAGCCGATGACAGCACGTTATCCAGACTTTGGAAGGAATAAACATTCGGTTCGAGATTGTTTTCCAGAATCAAGTCCATCGCGGCTACTTCGGGATCCATTATGATGATAGGCAACGTTATTCCTGCCTTTCTTAATTCCACACCTTCGTCTGCCACTGCCACAGCCAAGTAATCCACCATATTGGATTGTTGCAGCGCACGACTAACCTCCACACTTCCTGTGCCGTAAGAAAATGCTTTGACCATACAAGTCAATTTGGTTTGCGGTTTCAGCAACGAACGGAAATAATGTACATTGTCGATGAGTGCGGACAAATTAACTTGCAATACCGTCTCGTGTGTCTGCTGTGAGATACGCTTTGTTATTGTTTCTTCGTCATAACCCAACACACGCATTACTTTCGCGCAGGTTCGGGCATTCTGGTGTGTCTCATCTTCCACCACGACCGATGAATGAACAAAAAGTTTCATTTTTTCAGCACGCTTTTGTTCGATGGATAGGAAGTTTTCACCATGTTCGCTCCCTATATAAGTTACCACCCCTATTTGTGGTTGAATCATCTTTTCTAAGCGTTCCATTTCGCCGGGCTCGCTAATGCCTGCTTCAAAGATAGCCAATGATGGTTTACGGTTCGATATTTGCTGCGTCAGTTGCCAAATGGACAAGGGCACTCCTATTTGGCTATTGTAAGATTTGGGAGAACGGACAATATCGTAATCGTCTTTTAGTAATTGATACAGCCACTCTTTAACCACTGTCTTGCCGTTGCTTCCCGTTATGCCGATTACCTTACCTTTATACCGGTTGCGGACATAAACGGCTAACGCCTGCAAACCGGCTAAAGCATTACCGGTAACGAAACATGCAACACCTTTTGCCTGCAATTGGGGGATATACTTGGCACCGTCATTTTTAGCAGTCTTAATGGCAAAAAACAACGTATGTTCCGCGTCCTTGCCCAACTGACGTGAATCGGTC
Source organism: Paludibacteraceae bacterium (assembly GCA_024400275.1). Next base: position 14,883 of record JAKSMY010000042.1, read on the forward strand.
AGTAAATAGCGTATATCCGTGTTTTCATCGGAAAAAGTAACTGTTGCTATTCCATTCAAAATGGACTGAATCTGTTTAATCAGCATAATCGAAATGTTTTACGATGATAAGGCGATGGACCATATTGGCGCAATGCCTCGTAATGTTCTTTTGTAGGATAACCTTTATTTTTGTCCCAACCATATTGGGGATATTCTTTACTCAACGCACACATATAATCGTCACGGTAGGTCTTTGCCAATATGCTGGCGGCTGCAATAGACATATATGTTGCGTCACCGTGTACGATTGTTCTTGCGGGTATTTCAAACACGCCACCCTCAGGAATGTAGGGTTTCCATTTATTGCCATCTACCAAGATATGCTCCGGCTGTATAGATAATTTCGCCAAAGCCCGCCGCATACCCAACAGACTGGCATTCAGTATGTTTATCTCGTCTATCTCCTCGGCAGTCACTTCTGCCACAGCCCAAGCCAATGCTTCTTTTTCTATAATCGGACGCAACAAATTACGTTCTTTCTCTGTCAGTTGTTTACTATCATTCAGCAAGGCATTGTCATAATCCTGTGGCAATACGACAGCGGCTGCAAACACGCTGCCTGCCAAGGGGCCACGTCCGGCCTCGTCGCACCCGGCTTCAACAATATGAGGTATGCAGTAAGGGCGTAACATCTATTCGGCACGAACAAACAAATCTTTTTCGGCATTGTAAACGGGACTATCAACGGACAACAGATTCAACACCGAGTGGAAAACATTATGCTGGTCCACCATATCGTTTTGCTCCTTAACGACACGATAATCTTTTGATAACCACATCAAGAAAGGTATTTCATATTGTTCTTTTGGAGCGATACGCATCGGTACTCCGTGCATAAACAGATTATTCTCTCCTAACGATTCACCATGGTCAGACACGTACAACATCGCACATTTCCAATCTGAGATAGTGCGGAGTGTATCGATTAAGTTGCTCAAGCATGCATCGGTAAACAATATGGTATTATCGTACGCATTTATCAGTCTGTCCCGTTCTTTTTCTGCTTTTTCCACGCTGGTACACACCGGCAAGAAGTGAGCAAACTCTTCCGGGTATTGTCGTTGATAATCGGGGCCATGACTGGTTGAAGTATGTAGAATAATCAGCACTTTGTTCTTGTCACTCTCTATGATACGCTGCTTTATGCCGTGAAATAATATGTCATCGTATGCCGTGTATTCTATTCCGTAATGTTCCACCAATTCCGATTTAGTCAAGTATTCATCGATATGCAAGGGCGGTTCTCCCCAGTTGCTGGTCCGCCAAGAAACATCTACTCCCATCCTGTATAAATAATTGGGCAGTACCTCGTATAAATCACCCGTTTCCGTATGTTCCAATATACTTTTCACGCCGGCTGTCGTATAGGTTGCATTGGACCGGGCATTGAGAACGATTAATTCCTCTTGTTGCGTCAAACGGGGGTTCGTAGGCCGTTCGTAACCATATAATTGGAAATTGGCTTTACGTGCCGACTCTCCGATAACTAATACCACGGCATTTTTGCCGTTATTGGTTATTTTGCCATCGGGCAAAGGTATTTCTTCTTTATTGGCTTCTGCCTGATGGGAGAAATGCAGTCCTGTATTGACCACGTAGGACCACGGCATAACCAATCCTCCTAATTCCGTGTCGTATTCTCCTACCCACAAAACCTGGTTGATATTTATTACAACCAATAATGCAGATATTAACAGCGACCCTCCGCAACTATATCCAAATACTTTCCAAGATGCCGGCTGCACTTTACGGAGCAGCACATACAACATCGGTAGCAATCCCAGTAAAGCAACACCGATGAATAGCGAAGGAGTCATAAAGGCTGATGCTTCGGAGGTACGTGTATTGAACACGTTAGCCATCATAGATTCGTCCATCATGGTATGATACACGCATATAAAATATACACAGGTTCCGTTGAGGAAGAACAGCAATGCTATAATCACTCGGCCGACATATCTTAATAGTTGTAAGAGCAGATAAAACGCCATAAAGTGCAATGCCAAAAAGACGATTGTAACGGCTATCATCAGGCATAGTGCAGGGAAGGAAGGCATATCTAAATGTTGCCAAATAAAAGCCATAAAAGGTATATTGAACAACACGAGATTAACCGCACTCAGAATAGCGGCAAAGTAGGGTAACGAAATAGGTTTAATTTTGCTGATAATCATTTTATACATTTTTACGCATTTCAGGCTGCAAATATACAACAAAAAATTGAATTGTGCAAATTTTTTTACAGATTTAGTTTTTTAGAGTATAGACCGTTCGCGTTGCTCACTGATGGAGTAAGGAGTATGGACTGTCCTTGTTCTATGTTCTTTTTCTTATTTAGATTTTCTCCAGATTTCTCGGAGCACAGTTCCGAATAAAATCTATTTTTCGTCCTTATATTTTTGGCTGAGATTTTCAATCGGATTTTAACCGGTTTAGAACCGGAGCAATTAAATCTAACTAAAAATCTTTGCTTAAAATCGAATTGACGATATTCTTTTTGATTTCGCTGCGCTCAGAAATCTGGAGAAAATCTAAAAGAAAATCTACAAAGAAAAAAACTAACTCATAATTCTTAATTCTTAATTGAATAAGAACCTGTTAAACTTGCTAAACTTGTTAAACCCGCTAAACTTTTACGAATTTATTTGCACAATTGAAAAAAAAGTTGTAATTTTGCAAAAATTTTCAGTAAGTGAGTACTTATGCAAGAAATTAGAAGGGACATATATCTTTATCAACTGATTGAAAAACAGTGGAATGGACAAGTGAAAATTATAACAGGGATACG
>JAKSMY010000043.1 GCA_024400275.1 Paludibacteraceae bacterium
CAACCACCTTTGCCACCTTATCATCAATCTCAGCCAAAGACTGCTTCACTTCCATGATATCCCGTATGTTATCACTTGTCTGCAAAGATAATTGTAAGTATTCACGTTGACCTAACATTCCTTGATTCTCAACAATATAATCTTTCATTTGCTTAAACAAACGGATTAAAGCAATACTTTGACGCGTGGCTACAGGTCCCCTCAATACTGTCATCAACATATAAATCCCCTGCTCCGTAAAGGCATACGGATTGTAACGACGCATATTCAAATTTGCGGTGGAATTTTTCCACCTCAAGATTGTATTTGTCTCTATTGCAGTCAGTTGGAAGTAAAAGTCTTCGGGAAATTTCTCAATATTATTTTTGACTTGACGGTTAAAATCTTTTGTACTATACCCATATATCGCAGCCAAATCCAAGTCCAACATCACTTGCTGTCCACGAATCATGTAGATACAATTCTTCAACGATTGCTCGTTGATGATTTCATTTCTCAATATTTCGTTATCTTTTGCCATTGATAATCTTTATTAATTATATAGTTATCTAGGATACTAGTTTTTTAGGTTGGGTTAGTGTTTATATTTTTCTGCGGGGACCCCGGATAACTGAGTTACACGCATAAAAAAAGCGGTAACTCAGTTGTTTGTATTCTACTTACTGATATTACCGCTTTGTTTACTATTTATTTGTCGTCATAATGTCCTTCTATTTCAAGAACATTAACTTGAACCAGTTCTTCAAATATGTCATAGATAATCCTATTATGAGCCGTTATGTGACGAGACCACGTAATACTTGCTTTACCCTTAAGGGGTTCCGGATGACCCGTACCCGTCCGTGGGTGCTCTACCAACTCCTCTAATATTTTAGAAGCCTTCTCAAAGACAGAAGGATTAGACTTTTTCCACTTCTTCAAGGTCTTCTTAACAGAGGGTGCAAAAACAAGGATATATGTCATAACGCAGCCAAGAATGATTGAAGTTCATTTTTAGAACGACATACAACACCTCGTCCTTCTTCTATATCTTTACGGGAAGCATCTAAACGAGTTTGTAACTCTAAACTTATTGTTCCTGCCTTGCGTTGCGCTTGTTGCTCTGCTTCCAAAGCTGCAAAACGTTTCGTCAAAGCACGCTGTACTGACTTCGTTTGACACTGAACTAGAGCCCATATAGCATCCACCATATTGGTTGTAACCGGTTGTGGAGGCGTTTGCATTGCTACCATAATGTTTCCTTTCTTTTTGCGTTCTACGACGCAAAAGTACAAAAATTATTCCATATATGCAAATATTTCACATTAATTCGCAAAAACATTTGCATTTTTACGGTAATATCAGTATGTCAAAGAGCATTCTCGGTTAATTTTCAGTCCCAACCGAATGGACTTAAAAACAAAAAATGCACTACTCCTCGTAATGCATTTTTATCCTATATCTGCTGATTATTCGTGTATATATAGCCCGTCCATGTGATAGATAGAGATTGGGATAAACTCAATACAGAATAATATGAAACCATATTTGTCATACGTAGTGATGTGTCTTAACCGTTTATGTGCGTACCCTAAAAAGAGAGGACTAACCCCTTTTTTATTTTCAAGTGCAAAGGTACAACTTTTTTTTTAACTATGCAAATATATTTTTAATTTTTTTTATTTTTTTATTACAACCCCTTACTATTTTAACGGAGTTGCAGTCCGTGCGCGGAATAAAGGTGCTGATTACTACGCAAAAGCAAATGCCCATCGCCATTAAGGAACTTGGCAGGCGCACCGACAGCGTTCCATAAGTCATCTTTCAGTTGCCAGTCATCCGTTTCTGTCTCGTCCGTCGTAACAAAGGTTTCCACCTCAGAAGGATTAAGACCTTGTGGGGTAACTTGGTAGAAATACTCCGTTTCTTCCGTCAAGCCAGAGACCTTATGCGACAGGAAAGTTTCTTGACGCGGATAGCCCAGCAATGAGGTACGGACCTCCTTAGTGCCACCGGTAGTGACCTTAACATTCTTGACATACAGCCGCTGACTTTTAGCAGGCGATTCAATCTTGACGGTGGAAGAAGATGAAGCCCCCGGTTCAACCGTGATGGTATAATCCACATCTGATGTAGAGAGTTCAAATGATTGAGAAGCGCCATTGACCGTAACCTTCATCTGCGAGCCATCGGTGCTATTGTACGCCTTTGCCGTAATGGTGATTAAGCCTCCATTGCTCAAGTCAAGACCGGAATAACTGATAGAGCCGCCTTTGCTACCTGAGCCCAAACGAATATAGCCTTTGGTTGAAGTGTCGTAATATTGTACCTTCGCAGCATTATTTCCCATCGCATCGTCCAAGATAACGACTTCGGGTTTCTCCTCCTGTGTCAAGAAAAAGACATCAACAAGGTAAGACTGAGCACCGGCATCCGTCCAATGCAAAGTAGCCGAATTGGAATAAACAGGGTCCGGTGTTTCCAATTCAAAGAGACAGTCTCCACGCAAAGTAATAGTGGGTTGCGTAAACTCGTTGGAATTGATAATAAGTTTGGCTTCCGCAGTCCCAATCGAAGAAGGAGCGTAGGTAACGGCAACATAAGTCCCCTCGTTAACCTGCTGTGCCGTGAGAGATGCAGGCGAAACAGAGAAATCGCCTTTGTTATAGGCTAATCCCACATACAAGGGCAAAGTGAGGTTGGTACCCTTGACAAAAATCTGCTGAGTTATGACATCTTTGACCCCCGATGCAGCGAAAGTATATTCTTCTCCAGTGACAGGTTGCACCAACGTGGCAATCGACTTACCCGTGATGGTAACGGCACGGTCTTCCTTCAATTCCGGAGAATGGATAGTGAGTGTAGCCGTATGGGAACCGGTAGCAGTAGGTTCATACACGATAGAAAGATTCATTCCATAATTAGCCGCATCGGCAGACATAACGTATGACGTTCCGCCTTTTGCAAAATGGAACATATCGGCATTCGTGCCGGAGATGGTACACGTGAGCGATTCATCCAACAAAGTGCCGGATACATATACGGAAGAAGAGGCCGTCTCTCCCACTGAAGCCGAACCGATAGCAATCGTAGTTCCTTTTTTAGGTGTAAGCAAAGTAGGCACATTGACGGCACAGTTACAGCCCGTGCGGTCTGACTCCATAAACTCGCTATCAGAAGACACCATAATGGTAGCCATATCGAGTTGGTCAGCCTTATTATCCCCCCAGATATACTCAACCAAGCAAGGGTAGTCGATGAACGGGTTACGGTTGTGCTGAATACCATAAACAGCGTCGTTACGTGCAATTTCCTTAGACGACACCGGGTCCTGACGGTGCCACTTAAGCAAAAGACGCACACCATAACTGGTAAGTCCCGCACGACCATTGGAATAAGTAAACGTAGCGGAGCCATTGGCTGATTGGGTAAAATTCTTATCCAGGTAGCGAGTCACCATGTAGAAATAGGTCCGTGCCAAGTCGCCCTTATATTCATCGTCCGGTTCATAAATTTTTCCCGAATAGCCTGAGAAATTAGAAGAACCTATATGTCCCAAAGCCTTCTTATCTCCGTCCACATACTCGGTAGAGGACGTTTCGCCATACGGGTAATTAGACCGGAAATTATTGACACGTGCATCGGTGGGATAGACATGAAACAAATCGGATTTCATCGGTGACGCCTCGTTGAAATACGATTGCGGCACAGAGTGCTCCTTGTTCCAACAATCACAAACTCTCTTCTGCCCACCATTGGCATCGCTCATTGTAAACGTACACAAGGAGTACATATCCCAGATATAACCCTGCGACGTTAAATCAGTACGAGCATAATAAGGCTCCAAACCACTGTACGAGATTGACGTATGACCGTCAATAATCTTGTGCAGAGCATCTAAGACAGCATCACCTTTCTTGCCGTCTATGCCGTCGTAATAGCCTGTTGGGACAGAAGCCACAGCCAAAGTACAAGACGCAAAGCACAAAACCAAACAAGCAACACATGATGCGGTAAAAGAATGGCATTGATTAAACATGGTATTCAGTTTTTAAGTCAGTCTTTAACGATATTTTTCACAGACGGAGCAATCATCCACGCTTCGCCTTCGGCAGTTGTAAGGTTGACATTGTGAACAGTCAGCCCATCGGTTTGACGAATAATAGCACCACGCGTACAGGACATGGTTATATTGCTCAAATTGACATTCTCAAGCGGCATTTCGGGCAGACCGTTGAAGAGCATGGCAGAAGCAACATCTTTGGCAATGACATCGCGGATATAAATATGACGGAAAGCAGGCGTAGTCTCATCCGCTTCAGGAGCCGAGGCATTCATGCGTGCCATAAGTTCTTCCTCTGTTTCCTCACCGGCACCCTTACCTCCATAGAAGAGGTCAAAGAGCAATGCCTCGTTAGGAATAGCCCACATATAAATGTCACGAATATAGATATTTTCAACCACGCCACCACGACCGCGAGTGGATTTGAAACGCAATCCGACATCGGTGCCAAGGAACGTGCAGTTCTGCACCTGTATATTGCGTACATCGCCCGACATCTCGGAGCCAACCACAAAACCGCCATGACCGTGATAGACAGTACATTTATTGACAAAGACATTCTCGGTAGGCATAGCACGGCGACGACCGTCCTCATTCTTACCTGATTTCATACAGATGGCATCATCACCTACATCAAACGAACATTCGTTGATAAGCACATTCTTGCACGACTCAACATCCACGCCATCGCCATTCTGGGAATACCACGGGTTGCGTACGGTGAGATGGTTGAGCGTCACATTTTCACACATAAGGGGATGGAGATTCCAAGCCGGCGAGTTCTCAAAACAAACACCCTCCAACAAGATATTTTTACAACCCACGAAATGCAACATGACAGGACGAAGGAAAGTATGTATCAACTCCCACACCGAATCACTGTCCGTTACAGGAACATTCTGGTCAACACAAAGAGTGGCACCATATTTAGAACCTTCGTCAGGATACCATGTCTTGCCGTCGTCAGAGAGCACCCCACTCCTTTCTATATGCTTTTTCCACTGCGAAGCCGTTACTTTGGATTGCTTCAGCGGACGCCAATAGTCACCATTTCCATTGAATGTACCATGTCCGGTAATGGCTATATTCTCGGCTTGGAAAGCAGACAAAGGCGATTGGCAACGATGTGTATCAACTCCCTCAAAAGATGTTTCAAACTGAGGATAGAGACTATAATCCGGGCTGAAAAGGACTACACTGTTATAATCCGTATAAAGGCGGATATTACTTTTGAGCACAATAGGTCCCGTGAAATAAACCCCTTTCGGGAACAAAACCGTACCGCCACCTAAACCGGCAAGCGAGTCAATAGCCCCCTGAATAGCCCCGGTTGACAAGGTTTGCCCCGTCGGGTCTGCCCCACAATCCAAGATAGACAGCGTACGTGAAGGAAAAGACGGGAGTTGAACATCAGGCATTGCAAACTCGGCAGATTGCGTGAGTTGATTCATGTCTGACTGAGAAGCGATTTGATACCGGTCTCCGCACGAGGGGAGAAGCAAAGCGGCAGTAGCCATTAGGCATAATGCGCGAGAAAAAAAGGAATGTTGCATTGTTGTTGGTTTTTAATGTTTAAGAATGAATATTAGGGTTAACTATATTTTGCGGATATTCAATATGAGCGATGTACAATCCGTCAGGAAGAGCAGACTGACCGGCGGCGCAACGATTATGCGCCGAGATGACCGCCTTAAAGTCATCTACCGTCATGCGATGTCTCCCCACCTCAAAGAGCGTTCCCACAATGGCGCGAACCATATTGCGTAAGAAACGGTCAGCCGTGATGGTGAATATTGAGGATTGGGAGTTGACCGACCAATAGGCTTCGGTAACGGTGCAGAAAGTGGTCTTGACATCCGTATGTACCTTGCAGAACGAAGCGAAATCGTGCGTACCTAACAAAGCCTGTGCTGCCTCGTTCATCAAATCATAGTCCAGATCAGGCGCAACTTGCGTAGCCAAATGCAAATTGAAAGGATCCTTGAACTCCGTCACCTTATATATATACGTGCGCGCGAGCGCGGAGAAACGGGCATGTGCGTCGTCACTAACGGGAACGATATCACAGACTGCTATTGAAGAAGGCAATAAACTGTTGAGTTTAGAGTTTAAGAGTTTAGAGTTTAGAGACAGGTCAATATCAAAGTGAGCGTACATCTCCAAAGCATGCACACCGGCATCCGTGCGACCGGCAAACGTGAGCGCTACCGGCCGGCGAAGGATAGTGGAGAAAGCCTGCTCAAGGGTTTCCTGTACCGTTATTCCGTTCGGCTGCGTTTGCGAGCCATGAAAAGAGGTGCCGTTATATGTGAAGCGAACAAAGTAACGCATTTAATCAGTTGACGGTTTACGATGCACAATGCACAATTGGTTAATTTCAGGCGAGAGCCGATATCTATACGCCACATACACTGCCGTGAGCAATATAGCATTGGCGATAAAGAAATGCAGTATGCACGAAACATCAGGTACGAAATGAGTCAGAACGAAGTTTAGTCCAAAGACAAGGACTATCAAAGCCAAGATTTTAAGATGGCGCAGGACAAAAGGCTGTATATGCAGGGCACACATAGAGACGACAAGCACCGCAATATAATACAACACATCAGCCAGAACAGTAGCCCAAGCAGCACCTGTCATACCGTAACGGGGAATAAGATAATTATTCAGCAACAAAGCCGAAACGGTCAGTACTAATGAATTGAGCAGAGAGAAAGCATAGAAACGCGAATAAGAAAGGGCAGGAAGGAAGACATTAAATGTAGCAACCATAAGCTGACCTATTCCCAGCAACAGCACCACATTGCGTGCTACGGCATAAGTAGCGCCATTGGGCAGAAGGGCATAGATAAGGTCTATGTTGATCCAAATAGCCAACAAGATAAATCCCCCCACAAGCAGGAGATTACTGCTTGCCTGTTGGAGCAGGCGTTTGGTATTGGCAGTATCACCGTTTTTAATAGCCACAGCCAATTCAGGCTGTGTGATAGACACCAGCGAACGGTACGGGATAGAGACCATCGCCGCCATATAGGTGGCAATAGCAAAGATACCTGTGTAACTGAGTCCCATCTGTGCGGTAATAAAGAACGAGGACAATGTGGGAGCCAAAATAGACGTAACCGCAGAAACCAAAAGGAACAAAGTATATAATAAATACGAGCGCACAAGCGAGCGTTGCGCGCGCAAGAAAGACAAATCAGGTTTTAATATAGTTGACAGTTGACAGTTGATAGTGGACAGTCTTGTCACATAAACCATATCGATTAAGGCAGCAAGGGCGTAGGTTGCACAAAGCGACCACACAAAGCCATCCATACTGAGAACATTGAAAGCATAGAGAAGGTAGGTAACCAACAATGCCACACGAACAACCACCTCACGCACAAAACGCGGCAAGACGATATGCATCAGCACATTGGCATCAGTTTCAAAAATAGCCTGGTACAGCATAAAGAAAGCAAGAGGCAGTACCAAATAGTAATAATCAACAAACAACGGAGATTTATTACCAAAGAACGCCGCCAAGGGAGCATGGCAAGCCACATACACCAAGGCAAACAAGCCAAAACCCAACAGCGGAAGAACTAAAGTCCAGAAGAAGAAACCGTGATACGCCCTTTCCGAATTATTAAAATACGGGAAGAAACGGATAATAGAGGAAGACGAGCCTAACTGCGCCAACCCTACAAAAATCGTAGCAGCATCAATGAGCACCCGTGCCAACCCGATTTCCTCGGAAGTGAGGAAACGAGTCAGTACGAAAAATGTCGTGACAAAGCCCACCGCAACCCCTAAATAGGTTACGATGGTGCCTCGAAACGATTGTTTAGCGATAGTGCCCATGGGCAGTTGATAGTTGATAGTTGATATTATTTCTCAATGTCAAGGAGTTCCACCTCGAAGATGAGCGTGGAATAAGCAGGGATAGAACCTGTCTCGCGAGAACCATAACCCAATTCTTGCGGGATATAGAAACGGAACTTACTGCCAACCGGCATGAGTTGTACACCTTCCGTCCAACCCGGAATAACCTGATTCAGTCCGAACGTGATAGGTTCACCGCGATCCACCGAACTATCAAAGACCGTACCGTCAATCAAAGTACCATGATAATGCACCTTAACGCGGTCCATAGCGGTAGGTTTGGGACCCTTACCCATTGTCAGTACTTCGTATTGAAGACCGGACTCGGTAACCGTTACGCCATCTCTGAGAGCGTTCTCTGCCAAGAACTGCTCACCGGCAGTCTTATTCTCGCCATATTTGAGTTGGGCAACCTTGTTCTGGAGGTAGTTTTCGGCAGCGGCACTGGTCATCACACCTTCAAAATTATACAGACCATTGATAAAACCCTGTTTAATCAAATCGAAATTGGTCTCCAATTGAGGAATACCAATCAAGCCATTCGCTTCCTGGTCCTTGATGGATTTACCGATATTCTCACCCATAGCAACGAGTTGAGGATTTTTGGTTTTGGATTTGAGTCCATTATTAACCGCCTTAACGAATTCTTCAAAGTCCTCACCGGTTGAATCTTGTGCCAAGACATACATGCGAATCTCGCCACCGTTCATAGCACCAAAAGCGTAGTTGATAGAGTCGATTTGGTCTTTTAACGCTATCGTAGCCATCTTTTTGCCGCATTTACCCTTAACAGGTTTAGCCACTTGCACTTCCGCACTATCATTAGCCATCATAGCAACTGTCTGATATTGAGTTTGGAAATACTGACGTGCTTCGTCCAATGGCATCATGGCGGTGTCACCCAATAAGCCATTCACCAGACCTTGGAAGAAAATCTTTTCATTCAACTGCCAAGCGGCTTGTTCAACAAGACCCTTTGTTTCAAACGACTTAACGGCTTGACCGATATTATTACCCACGGTAGCCACTTCGGAAAGTTGTTCAACCTTGCCATCATAGCCCCGTTGCAAGGCATCAATAAATTCGGCAATGGCAGCGTCAGACGAGTCTTGCGCCATTTGGTAAGCCTTGAGTTGTGAACCATTGATTAGACCGAGTGCATAGTTGACAGAATCGGTAGTGGTAGTCAAATTGACTAACTGTGCTTTGTAGGTGTTGCCGCAGGAGATAAAAGCCAAAGCGGCCAACATAAGAATACTGATTTTTTTCATTGTTGTTTGTTTATTAAAAGATTAGTATAAGGGTATTATCACGTGCCCTATATGTTACGTTGATGTTACGTTGATGTTATGTTTAGTTCTCGGTTATCTATTCGATACCTAACAGTTCGACCGTGAAGACGAGTGCGGCGTAAGGAGGAATAGAACCACCGGCACCCTGTGCGCCATAACCCAATTCATAGGGGATATACAGTTTGTACTTGCTGCCGACTGACATCAGTTGCAGACCTTCCGTCCACCCCTTAATGACTTGATTGAGAGCAAAAGAGATAGCCTCGCCACGTTTGTACGAACTATCAAAGACCGTACCGTCAATCAGCGTGCCTTCGTAATGCACTTTGACCTTGTCGGTGGCTTTAGGTTTCTGTCCGAGGGTCGATTCGAGCACCTCATACTGAAGACCGGAAGCCGTTGTTTTTACTTCGGGGCGTTTTTTATTCTCTGCGAGGAACTTTTCGCCGTCTGCTTTGGCTGTTTTAGCGGCATTAAGGACGAAGTCCACGCCTTTCTTAAATTCGGCATAATCGAGTTCGGATTCGCCGTACTGCATTAGATACTGGGCAACCGATGTGCCCAAATTAAAACTTAAATTTTCCATTTATTTAACAAGTTTAACAAGTTTAGCGGGTTTATTTTAGGAGTTGATTCATTCTTGCAAGGTACTTGCCGATGATGTCAAATTCGATATTTACGACCGTACCTTTTTGTATATATTGAAAATTCGTTACTTCATGAGTATAAGGAATGATACACACGGACACATACCCTTTGTCGCCTATCACCTCCGGTTCACAGGCGGTAAGCGAGACACCGTTGATGGTGACACTGCCTTTATCTACGCAGAAATACCCACGACGAATCATGTCTTGCGTGGAGTCATATTCAAAGCGATAGTACCAACTGCCTTCCGTCTCGCGTACCTCCACGCACGTGGCACGACAATCGACATGCCCCTGAACGATGTGCCCGTCCAGCAGTTTTTCCATCGACATAGCACGCTCCAAATTCACCCAATCTCCTTCTTTCAGCAAATCAAGGTTAGTCAGCCGCAGTGTTTCCTGCATGGCGGTTACGGTGTAAAAAGCCCCCTCCGGCTCCCCCTGTAGGGGAGTGTTATTAACCACCGTGAGGCATACGCCGTTGTGGGCGATAGACTGGTCGATACCCATAGTGGCAGGGTACGGATTACGAAGCGTAAAATGTTTATTTGTTTGGTCCTGTTCGATACGGACCACTTGAGCCATTGTTTCTACTATTCCCGAAAACATGATAGTTGATAGTTGATAGTTGATAATTGACAGTTGATAGTTATGATTTTTTTAGTAGGGAACGGAGGTCCCATTTATAGAACACAAAGAGATAGACGACGATGAGCACGGTGCCGAAGAGCATCTTAACAACAATTGAAGAAGACGGAAGGAGGTAGAAAATACCCAATAGCGCACCTATCAAAACCGTATATAGAGCAATACGTTTCATATCATAAGGCACATTCAGGTGACGACGCCCCACAAAATAACTCAGCAGCATAATCACCAAGTAGCACACTAAACTGCTGCCACAGGAAGCCCAGTAACCAATACGCGGTACACCTACCACTTGCAGCACCACCGTGATTGCCAAACCGATGAGCGAGAAATATGCCCCCCACTTGGTTTGGTCGGTCAGTTTATACCAGAAAGACAGATTGAAATAAACACCTTGGAACACATACGTCCACAGCACGACGGGCACAATCTTCAAACCCTCCCAATAAGCAGGACCGATAATATATTTGAATATATCGAGATACACCACCACGCCCAACAAGATGAGGTAAGAGAAGATGATGTAGTATTTCATAGCGTCGGCATACGCTTCCACCGATTGGCGGTCCTTATGCTTGGCAAAGACAAAGGGTTCGTAGGCATAACGGAACGCCTGCGTGAACATCATCATGACCATCGCCACCTTGAAACATGCCCCGTAAATACCCAACTGCGCCTGTGCGTCAGCCCCCGTGTAAAGGTACGGGAAGATAATACGGTCAAGCGTCTGGTTCATAATACCTGCCACTCCCAGCACCAACAGAGGCAACGAATAGCGCAGCAGTTCGCCCAGCAAGGGGAACGAGTAGCGTCCTCCACGAGGCAAAGTAAAGGGTATGAGAATAAGTGTCTGAATAGCCGTTGCCAATATATTCGACAGGAACACATAGAACACATCGTTTCGCTTCAGCACCACCAAGAAGAGAAGGTTAAACCCTATATTCAGCACCACAAAGAGCAACTTAAGGGCTGCAAAAGCCAACGGACGCTTCTTATACCGCAGGTAGGCAAACGGGATACAGGCAAACGCATCCATCGCCACCGTAACCGCCATCATGGCTATAAACGAAGCATGTCCGGCATACCCCAATCCGTTGGCAATCGGCGTACGCAACAGCACACAGACAACGGCAAAAAGCAAAGAAGTAGAGAACACGGTAACAAGCGACGTGCAATAGACCGACGGTGCATCATAGCCCTCCTTGTTGGCAAAGCGGAAGAAACCCGTTTCCATGCCGTAAGTCAAGATAACCAACAGCAATGCCGTCCACGCATATAGATTGGTAACTATGCCGTAGTCGGCAGTATTTGCCAAGATATAGGTATAAAGCGGCACCAACAGATAGTTGAGAAACTTGCCTATAATCGACGAAAGGCCATAGATGGCAGTCTCTTTCGCCAAAACTTTCATATTGAGTGCGTTATTCATCTTTACCTGCTACGATAATTACTATTTCGCCTTTGGCGGGGGAGGCTTTGAAATGTGCTATCAGTTCAGCCAACGTTCCCCGTTGCGTATCTTCGTGCACCTTACTAATCTCGCGCGAGACCGAAGCACAACGGTCCGCACCCATGTACTCTGCCAATTGCTCCAAAGTCTTTTGCAAACGGAACGGTGACTCGTAAATAATCATTGTATGTTCCTGCTGCGCCAGTTGTATCAAGCGTGTCTGCCGGCCTTTCTTCTGCGGGAGAAAACCCTCAAAATAGAAACGGTCACACGGCAAACCGCTATCCACCAAGGCAGGAACAAAAGCCGTTGCTCCGGGTAGGCACTGCACCTCTACCCCATGCTCCACACAGGCACGCACCAACATAAATCCGGGGTCGGATATACCGGGTGTACCTGCATCGGAGATAAGTGCTATATCTTGTGTCATCGCCAGTTGCGCCATTGCATCGGAGGTCTCATGTTCGTTAAACTTATGGTGGCTGCGAAGAGGAGTATGTATATCGTAGTGCTTGAGCAGCACAGACGACGTACGCGTATCTTCCGCCAAGATAAGCGAGACCTGCTTGAGGATATTAAGTGCCCGAAGCGTTATATCCTCCAAGTTACCGACCGGTGTAGGAACGACATACAACATCAAAAGCGACGTTTGAGCACGTTAATGAACAATTTATACGTTGTTGTTTCTTGGTTCCAATCAAAGCGGGCGATAACCGACATGGCTGCTTCTATATCGGCACAAGCATTCAGTTCGTCCAAGGTCTGCTGCATTTGCTCGCCATTGTTGGCAAATAACTCACGCTGGAAGAGGAAACGGTCACCCAACGAGATAGCCTGACGAATATCCGTCACTTGAGGACCCAGAATAGGGCTCTGGTACGCAGGAGTCGCTGCCGGCGTTGGTGTTGGTTTCGATTCGGGAGCATGTTCCGGTTCGGGAGCAACCGGTTGCTCCGGCTCTCCCGGAATCTCCGGCTCGGGTTCGGGTTCGGGTTCAGGTTCGGGCTCGGATTCGGGCTCAAAGGTCTCCGGTTCTTCGAAATCTTCGGGTTCTTCGGGAACAACCAATTCAACTTCTACTTCCGGTTCTTGGAGAGATAGATTTTCGAGATTACCTAGATTGTCTAGTTGATTTTGGAGACCATCTGCTTTATCTTGCAAAGTATTGATGGTGTCTTGCAGGGCGATATTGGCACTTTCCAACGCAGCAATACGTTGTTCCAACGACTCTATATAGTCGGCAATTGACAATAATTGATCCTTCATGATAATTTATTTTGTAGCATCTTCTAATTTTTTCATCATCGAGAACATAAAGACGGCAGCGACAAGGCAAACGCCTACGAATACACTCCAAACCATCCACAAAGGCAGGTCTCCCCATAAACTGCCACCTACACTAACAAGGAAATTACCGATGGCAGTAGCCACAAACCACAGACCCATCATCATACCCTTGTATTGCGGAGGAGCAACCTTGCTGACGAACGATATTCCCATCGGGCTCAACAGCAATTCACCGAAAGTCAAAATCAAATAGGTAACGATTAGCACGTTGGCATTGGCAAAAGTAGCACCACCGGTGACACGTGCCAGTTCTTGTGCCGAAGGAGTCAGCAAACCTTGAGAACATAGTGCCATTACCAAATAAGCCATAGCAGCCACCAACATACCGTACGCTATCTTGCGCGGAGCAGAAGGTTCTTTACCTTTAGCAGCCAACGCACCGAAAATAGCCATCGACACAGGAGTCAAAGCCACCACATAGAAGGGGTTGAACTGTTGGAAGATAGGAGCGTCTAAGGTAATGCCTTCGGGACTAATGTTCAGATATTTATACACCAGCACGGCAACAGGCAACACAACAGCCGCAGCCGACACTGCTTTACCACGTGCATTCTTGCTTTGGAACAAACCAAATAAGCCGTACACAATAATCGCCAACATAACCAAGTTGATAATGTCGAACGCCATTGATTGCACACCCGTACTGATGGGATTGACAAACTCGTTGGCGAAATAGGTCAGAGTCAGACCGTTCTGGTGGAACGCCATCCAGAAGAATATAACGACTGCAAAGACGAGGCACAAAGCCACGATACGTTTTTTAGTCTGCTCGGGGGTCAGTTGTTCAACCTGCTGACCGGACGCAGATTGCTGTTTAGCGGTATTCTCCACATGACGGAACCAAGAACGGCAAGCGTAGTAAATAGCAATACTCAACACCAACGAAGCACAAGCCACCATGAAAGCAAAGTGGTAACTGTCGTTCACCGAATAGCCCAGACTTTCTTGTGCCCAAGCCATGATTTTGACGGCAGCCGTGGGAGCAAACATGGCACCGATATTGATTGCCATATAGAAAAGCGAGAAAGCCGAATCACGACGGTCGGCATACTTGGGGTCGTCATAAAGATTACCTACCATCACTTGCAAGTTGCCTTTGAACAAACCGGTTCCGAAACTAATCAGGAGCAACGCTGCAAACATAGCCGTCATAGGCAGTGCCACCGAACCGTTGTCTATACCTCCCATTGGCACTGCCAACAGGACATAACCAAGGAACATAATCAGAATACCGATTGTTACGCACTTGCCGTAACCAATCTTATCTGCTACAATACCACCGATGAGTGGCAAGAAATACACCAATGCCAAGAAGCCCGAATAGATATAACCTGCCATAGCAGGAGCCAGACCAAAATTGGCACGTAAAAAAAGTGCAAACACGGCTAACATCGTGTAGTAGCCAAAACGTTCGCCTGTGTTGGCGAGAGCGAGAGCGTAAAGCCCTTTAGGTTGATTGTCAAACATAGAAATTAATAATTGATAATTGATACTTGATATTTGTTAGTTGATTATTGTGCACCAGTGGTGTTTATCTTCGGCACGGCCGTATTGTATATCTTGCAAGGTATTCCGCAGGCTTAACAAGATTGGTCCCGGAGCTTGTGGCAAGGTGTAAACCGTATTCTTATCGGGGTCGATAACCTTATCAATAGGCGAGATAACGCAAGCCGTACCGCACGCCCCTGCCTCCTGCATCGCAGATAATTCCCCCAAGGGGATATGCCGCCTAGTAACTTTCATTCCACGTTCTTTTGCCAATGTCATCAGCGAATCATTGGTGATAGACGGCAAAATGGCCGATGAACGGGGAGTAATATATTCGACACCCCCTGCCCCCTCCTTAAGGGGGTTCACTTTGATGCCGATAAAGTTGGCAGCCGAACATTCATCTATATAGCGGTGAAAACGGCTATCCAAGAAGAGACAGTCATACCCCTGCAGATGGGCTGCTTCCGTGCCCCGGAAAGAGGACGCGTAGTTACCGCCCACCTTGAAATGTCCCGTACCGAACATGGCAGCACGATCGACATGCCGATTAACGATAAAAGTCTGGCACGGAATACGATTGGAGTGTGCCACTTTATAGTACGGACCGATAGGCGACGGAATAATAATGAACTCAAAGTCCCAACCGGGGCCTACACCCAATTTGGGTGTTGTACCTATCAACAGCGGACGCAGATAGAGGGTGGCTCCCGTTTCGTAAGGAGGAAGGAACCGTTTGTTTTTCTTAACTGCCATTTCCACCATCTGACCATAAAGTGCCATCGGTACGGGAGCCATATATAATCCTTCCGCCGAACGTGCCATACGCTCTGCATTGGCCTGCCAACGGAAAGCACGTATTTTGCCATCTACACCACGGAAGACTTTCAAACCCTCAAACGCCTCCTGCCCGTATTGGAGAGCCGTGGCGCACACATGCATCGGCAACACCTTATTGCGTGTGGCATACGGCGCGCCCCATTCACCCACCAAGCGTCCGTCCTGCCACTTGCCGTGGAAAGACGCCCGGACGATATAATCCGTCTCGGTGTAACTAAATCGTAATTCTTGCCAATCTATATTCATCACAACAGGGTCTCAGGACCCTTTTCAAATAATGTATCCAATATACTCAATTCATTTTGCCATGCGTGGCGGTCGGTCCATGTCTGTCCGGACCAGGAACTTGAATAGTTGATAGTTGACAGTTGACAGTTGATAGTTGGTTTATTCTGTATCAAGTTCCATATCGTTTCCGTCAGCGCACTGTTCAGGTCAATCAGGTATTTGGTTTCGCGTTCATAGAAGGGACGCAAGTAGTCCTCGTAGTAGAGGAAATAGGGTGTCTGTTCATAAACCGAGCGAATAGCCATCCAATGCTGGTGCTGCCAATGCTGCTGATAACTGATTTGTATATCGCGAGTCTGCTGTTTGGACTCAACTTTGCATACCGGTACGGTCAGGCGGATATCATTACGCAGAAGGCACCGGTTGCGGAAAGTCTGCTTTTCAAAGGTCTCGTTTATCTCAACGGTTGCCGGCAGTTGTTGAAACCAACTGAGAGGACCCAAATATGTCGTGGGCACTACTGCCATGCTGTCTTACCCAGTCTATTCCAACGGATATGTCCGCCAAACCAAGGTTTATCTTTTTCTATGCTCAGCCAAATAAAGACGGGTCTGCCAACGATATGGTCTTCCGGCACGAAACCCCAATAACGGCTATCGGCAGATTTATGGCGG
Source organism: Paludibacteraceae bacterium (assembly GCA_024400275.1). The sequence goes on from JAKSMY010000043.1 coordinate 16,524, forward strand.
TTATCGCCCATCATCCAATAGTAGTTCATCTCAAAGGTATAAGTCTCGCCTATCGCCATCGGTTTGTATTCGTAGGCATCTGCAATACGTTTGTACAACCAATAATTATCTTCCGTAATGAGCACTTGATCGCCCTTGCGAGGAATATAGATAGGTCCGTAGTTGTCGCGTGTCCAATTGTTATGCCCTAACGGATACACGTCCCCACCCTCGGCTTCGGGCTGTACCTGTATCATCTGCACGTGGGGGTTCTTTTGCAGTTCCGCTTTCATCGCCGCCGTCAAAGGCAGCAGATAAACGCCGTGACGCACCATCTCACGGTCGTCTTTGCTGATGCCTATTTTGTCCAAATAGGAGTTGCCCAATATATGACCGTCTGTCACTACGTAATAATTGAACTGCCGTCCCTCGCGCTCCGGCTCTGCCACACCATTGACAATGACTACATTATCAACAATTTGCAAACTGTCGCCCGGCTCGCCCACACATCGTTTGACATAGTTCTCACGTCTATCTACAGGGCGATAAACAATGTCGCCAAAGACCTGCTTACGATTATGCACGTTCTCCTTGCCGTAGTAGTAGCATAAAGTATAGTAATCGGGGTTCTGCATCAGGGAACACACCGTATCGCCCGTTGGAAAGTTGAACACCACGATGTCGCCTTTCTTGGGGCTGTCCCAACCTTTCAGACGCTTATATGCCCACTGTGGGTGCTCAATGAACGACTTGCCACCACCTAACCACGCAGGGAACGTATGCTGCACCAACGGCATCGAGAGAGGCGTATTGGGCACACGCGCACCGTAACTCATCTTGCTCACAAACAGAAAATCGCCCACACGCAGACTCTTTTCCAAGGACGAGGAAGGGATTTGGTAGTTTTGGA
>JAKSMY010000044.1 GCA_024400275.1 Paludibacteraceae bacterium
AACCGTAGCGCAGCGTCCTCTAAACTCCAAACTGTAGGCACTCTGTGCCGTCCTCCAAACTGTCGCCTCTCCTATTATTCTGATTACGAACTTTTGAGGCAAACATAACATCTAACTTACTATTTTTAAGATTAAGGAACCGAAATGCTAATGCAAATCGGTTCCCTAATTCTATACTCATCCTATACTCATCGTATACTTATTGCAGTTGGCGATTGACAATCCACAATGCACGATGAGAACTGACGATTCTTAAGATTGGGGCCGAAACTTACAGAAAAAAATCCTCTATAAGTAACAAGAATATATTTGTTTAAAAAAATCAATTGCAGCATTCATGTGTCCACCAAATGAGCCAAATATATACTTTGCTGGTATATTTTTCATGGTTAAAGAATCACACATTAATTGACTATTGATAAAAGGAACCATATTGTCTTCTTTACTATGGAAAAAATACACTTCGACTTTTGGTTCAAAACTTGTTAAATCATTATGTGATAATGCTTCATAGAACAGATTAGTCGGAGAAGCTGTTTTATCAAGGGCTAGCGGAGTCAGCAAATCAGAGATATTAGAATTGGACATATATTGATTAATTTGCAAAAGAGAATAGTTTTTTGATAAAATCCAATCTTGATAGTTTCTATATAGGGGTTCTAAAAAATAGTTTTCAATGGGTAAGTTTAATTGTTCTGAATAGGACATTCCCAAGATGAGCATAGGAACGGCACAAGGAATCTGTGTCGTATTTTCTTTGACAGAATAGTCATAAGTTGCTGCTGGATTATACGGACCAGCACCAGCAAAAACTTGTTGAACACGATATTGAGGATAAGATTGTTCTATCAATCGTTCTAGAGCAATAGTTGCCGCACCTCCTTGAGAATAACCTAACAGGATTAAATTAGATGTAGAGGGATAAAAACCGCGATGCTGAAGATAAGGAAGTGCCGCCTTTAATAAATCTACAGAAACTTGTGCTGTATTATTTGCATTCAAATATGGATGAGGATATTGTGCAGATATGCCATAACCTAAATAGTCTGCCATTAAAACGATATATCCTTTTGTAGCAAAAATTCCCTCAAAAGAAAATGTTTCACTCGGAGCTTCACTATTACCTCCTATAGTGTAATGACTGGCAATAATAATTCCTTTAGCAGATTTGTGTTTTGGTAAAAACATTTTCCCCGAAACAGTGACTATTTCACCTAATGGAGTAACACTATTATAACTGACCGGTACTTCCTCTACAATTGAAGATGTTAACATTTTTAATGTCTTATGTGTAGTATTGCTCTCCGCGTTTGCCCACAAACTAAATGGATTTTTCACCACCATCTTACGAGACATTGACCAAAATTCTTCAGACTCAAACCAACGTTCAATAGTGTTTTCCCGTACCGACGAAGCCAAATTTGAAAAAAAATCTCTTTTTTGAGCCGTTACTGGGGCTGGATTTTCTCTAAAATATGAATTATTTAAATCCACATAAACAGTTTGTGCTTGTATTTCAATACATAGCAATGTTATCAAAATTATAATGTGCCGTTTCATATTATTTATTATACATTTCTTCTGCTGTTTGTTTAAGATTTTGCATATACCTATTCACACGCCATTCTACAGAATTTGCGTAGACTCGTTTTGTAACAAAAATATTGAAAAACCAACCATATTTAAGATTTATGTCCATCATATAGATAGAATGTGTCTTATCTACCGGTATAATATAAAGGTTTCCATATCCCTTGTCTAACAATTTGCCTGAATAATTAACTTTAATATCCATATGTCGCGTTGGATTAGAAATAGTGGCAATGGTCAAATTGTCTGCTTTTAATTCTGGATTATAATGAATAGGATAACTTTTATCAATTACCGTACCTTCAATAGTAATATCCTTGAAACGTGTTATGCCCGGTACAACAATATCAGTAACTATACGGCCATAATTACGTTCTGGAAAATACTCGGTTACCTTGTACTCCAATAAAAAAGAATTTTTTTGGTCTTCTTTTTGAGCACCTGTACCATAAAAAGCCCAATCAAATAAAGCATCTGGACTATTTTGAAAATCATGGATAAATCGAGACAAAATAGAATCCGATATCTCTGCAGGTGCATTAACATCAACAGCACATTCGGTATGATAAGTTTTATCGTAGTATAACGTTTGAATGCCTAATAATATAAATAAAACTTTTATACACATAGATTGAATAGATTAATAATAAAAATCACTATGAACAATGCATAAAATGCCGTTAATTCTAACCAAAATAGGTAACATTCTCGCAAGGTATGGGTTATATATCCTGCTAATAGAGCAATCAATAAAATAGAAATACTAACAAAAGCAATGCGATAACAAGCAAATAAAAGCCACACAACAGTAAATACAGAACCAACAATAGCTGCTGTATAATGGCAATACGTGAGAGCACGTGAACGTTTATAGCGGCTAGTGATGCCAACAACAAACATACATAGACAAGTTAAATAGGCACACCAAGTAAAATGAGATGCCCATGATGATAAAAATTGACAAGTATAAATCCAAATTGGAATAATAATCAGACACGCTATAAACAAACATAGAGGGAATAATAATCCATAATGTTTGTGCTTTCTCTCAAAATAATAATAAGTAGCAGAGATGTTTTGAGGAATACCATAGCAATGTAGCACATAAATAATATATGTGCTAAATAGAATAATTTCAAAAAGAATAAAAAAACAAATCCAAGTCATAACCTCACCAAAAAATATTGGAGATGTCCAAAAAGCACATCTCCAATATTGATGCTCCCTTACTTACCCTTGTCAGGAGCAGGAACTGTACCAGATTTACCAAAGACAGTAACAGTTTGCATATCAAACAAACCACCTGTAATAGCAGTTACCAATCCATCAATGAAACGCATAGATGTGCGAACTTGGTACGGCTGGTTCTCTGGAACTTGAACCTTCGCTTTACCTACTGGAAGCAATCCCCAGAACAAGTAGCATTGTTTGGCATTGTCTAACTTGTACTCTTGCCCTACAGTTTCTTTGTACCCCTTAGAATACGTTCTTGTTGTCATACATGACGACATTAACACAGCTGCAACGAGCAGCAAAATGACCTGTAATTTTTTCATTTGTTTAATAAGTTTTAATTATGCCTACTCTGTTTAGGATTTTGGGCACACTCCTTATATATACTTATGTGTATATATGCAATTGTAGGTGTACGTTGTACACGAAGACAATAACAAAAAAGCGTGAACATTATTCACGCTTATTCCTCCTCTTGAGGTTCTACCAAAACCGACTAACAAAGAATAAAACAATAATGCCCACGCCGGTATATGTACTTACCGTCATGTGAGCACGACGAATAGATAAATACACCCACAGGACATTTAATGCCATCTTGCTTTGGGTTAGCTGAAGTTTGGTAGATTTCAAGAGCCAAAACAAGCGTCAATAAACGCCTTTTTTATTATGTCTGAACCCCACCCCCAAAAGAGACATAATCCCCTCCGGCGCGGAATTCGAGTGCAAAATTACAAAGAATTTTTGGAATACGCAAATAAAAAACAAAAAAATATGCGCAAATGCTTGCACATATCAAAAAAAGTAGTACTTTGGGCAAGCTGCCAGACGCGAGCGTCTTTCATTATCCGTTTTGGGGCTTTCTCTATATGCAAGCATCTATGAACTACCCCAAAACCGTATAATCATAGATTAAAAATCTACTTTGTGCCCAAATTATTTGTGTATGCCAAAATTTCTTAGTATCTTTGCAGGCGAAAACAAAAATAATTGCTATGAGCACTTTTGAAACAGCTATTATGGATCCGGAAGAACGGGAAATGGTGGACTATATCCTCAACCTGATTCCTGAGCAGGATAAAGTCGAACTGGACGAATCCGATGTACTACTCGTACTGGACGCTATGGACGACTACTTGGAGCAAAAAGGATTGCTGGAATACGACGAACAAACCGACGAAGCCGTCTATTTAGATGGCGACGTGGACGAAACCGAACAATTAGAATTCGTCCTACAGGAGGCACACAAACAAAAAAGCCCCTTAACCGGCGTACAAATACAACTCATCATGGACGGTGAGAAGCAGTACGGCATTGAACAAGGATACTATGAGGAGGAATGAGTTTAGAGTTTAGAGTTTAGAGTTGGAAGGAGTAGTTAAGATATTATCATTATTGCCAATGCGCGTTCTCTACGCGCTGTCGGACGGGCTCATTTACCCTATCATGTTCTATGTGATTAGGTATCGGCGGAAATTGTCGTACCGCAATATACAATGCTCTTTCCCCGACAAAACAGAGCAGGAAATACATGCCCTACAAAAACGCTTTTATCACCACTTGAGTGATGTGATCGTTGAAATCATTCACTCATGGCGAGCAACCGACGAAGAGATGCAGCAACTGATGCAGTTTGACAACGTGGCCGACATCGAGCAGTGGACAACACAATGCGGCGGGTGCATTTTTATGCTCGGACATTTAGGCAACTGGGAATACACAGCCGATATTCAAAAGCGGTACCAAAACACCGCCATTCAGCACTACAACGTATATCGGAAGCAGAAAAACGAGGGGGCTGACGAAGCCATGCGCCTCCTGCGTGAAAAGCGTAGCGGAGAGGGCAGCGGTATTGAGAAGCGCGGCTTGTTACGCAAAATGATTGCTCTTCGCAATAGTAACGTGCCCTACACCATCGGACTGATTGCTGACCAAAAACCCTCCAAGGGCAACGATTACTACTGGACCGACTTCCTGCACCACGATACCGCTTTCTTGGGTGGGGGCGAGCAGTTAGGTCGCAAATTCGGTTGCGCCGTGACGTACGTGCATATCCACAAGACGACACGAGGGCACTATACGGCACATATTGAACTGATCAGCGACAATCCGCAATCCACAGAGCCGTATGCCATTACCGAACGCTTTGCGCGACTGCTGGAAGCCAACATACAAGAGCAACCCGAGTTGTGGCTTTGGACACATAATCGGTGGAAAAGGGGGAGAGGAGAGAGGTTAGAGATTAGAGTGAAGAGATTAGAGTGAAGAGTGAAGTGTAGTATCGTCATATTAAACTGGAACGGCGCAGAGATGTTGCGTCACTATTTGCCGTCTGTGGTGCAATACTCCACATTGCCAGATACGGAAATCGTTGTTGCCGATAACGGTTCCGACGACGAGAGTTTGGACGTATTGTGCGACTTCCCCACCGTACGCGTGATTCAACTGCCCAAAAACTACGGTTTTGCAGAGGGTTACAACCGTGCTTTGGAATACATAGATGCCACCTACACCGTGCTGCTCAACTCCGATGTAGAGGTCACAGAGGGCTGGTTGCAACCCCTACTCGACTATTTGGACACCCACGCCGATGTGGCTGCCGTTATGCCCAAAATACGCTCGGACAGACAGCGTACCTGCTTTGAGCACGCCGGTGCAGCAGGAGGCAAGATGGACCAACTGGTTTATCCCTATTGTCGAGGACGCATATTGGACTACGTAGAGCAGGACAACGGACAATACGACTGCATCACACCCGTCTTTTGGACCACGGGTGCGTGTATGTGCGTGCGCACTAATGTATATAAGGAATTAGGAGGGTTGGACAGCGACTTCTTTGCCCACATGGAGGAAATAGACCTCTGCTGGCGTATGCAATGCCGAGGTTACCGGCTGATGTGCCTACCACAGACGATGGTCTATCATTTGGGCGGTGGCTCATTGGCGTATGAGTCGCCTCGCAAGACCTATCTCAACTTCCGCAACTGCCTACTGATGCTCTACAAGAACCTACCCCGCCGCCAACTGGTTCAGGTCTGGCTGGCACGTTTCGTTTTGGACTATGTGGCAGGGCTGCACCTCCTGCTATGTGGCAAGGGCAAGAACGCATTAGCCGTACTACAGGCACGATTGGACTTCTGGAGAATGCGCCAAAAGTTCGTCGCCAAGCGCAGAGAGAATATAGAAAAAGCAATCGTCCCCTATCCGGAGACGATTGACCAACGCAGTATCCTTGTGGACTACTATTTCCGCGGTAAACGTCAATAAGCCAAACAAGCGTCTAACGCTTTGGTTATCGCGTCTTTATCCATCTTCTGACCGATAAAGACGAGTTTTTGCATACGGTCGCCATATTGCTCGTCCCAATCCCGTTGCAGAATAGGGTCATGCGCCAATGCCTGCATCAGTTCTTCCTTGGGCATTGTGGCATAAAACTCACCGCATTGCTTGAGGTCAAACTGCTTACCGGCTTGCTCAAACAGGTAGCACATATCGTACTCGTCATCGAAATAGCACATACCCTTGCACCGAATCACGGATTTAGGCCACAGACGCGCTACAAAGTCGTCAAACAGCCCTAATTTGAACGGCTTACGACGGTAATACACAAACGTGTCAATGCCGTACTCATACGCCTCGCCTTCTTCCTCGTTTTCCGGTTCCGCATCATGCTCTACACCTTGCAACCAAGCCGCCGAACCGGCCACTTCGTCAAAGTTAAAGGCGCGTGTGTGCAAAATCTTGTCAAAAGCGACATCGCAATAATTCGTTTCAATGATTTCTGCCGTGGGCTGAATGGCACGAATTACCTCCTTAACATAGTCCAATTCATCTCGACTCAGTTCAGCAGCTTTGTTGAGCAAAATGACGTTGCAGAACTCGATTTGCTGTATCACCAAACTTGCCAAGTCATCTTCCTCTAAATCATTGCGTTTGAGTTCGTTACCCATTGCAAACTCGTCCTTGAGACGCAACGCATCTACCACACTTACCACGCAATCCAACTTGGGTGCAGGGTCCTCGGTAAACGGTACCATTTTGCGGTAAGAACATATCGTTTGGGCAATAGGTGCCGGCTCGCATATACCACTGGCTTCTATCACGATATAATCGAACTTACCTGCCACACACAAGTCATGCAACTGCTGCACCAAATCCATCTTAAGCGTGCAACAAATACACCCATTGGTGAGCGACATCAGGTTATCGTCCTTACTATTCACCACGCCACCTTTTTCAATCAAGGCAGCATCTACATTGACCTCACCTATATCATTGACTATCACGGCAAAACGTATTCCCGCCTGATTGGCGAGAATACGATTGAGCAAGGTCGTTTTGCCACTGCCTAAATAACCGGTCAGCAGCAGTACAGGAATATTAATATCCTCCATTTTCAAGTTTAGTTAAATACGTTTCAGCCAATTCCATTTGACCGTACGAACGCATATTACGGCATACATAGTCCAGAATGGCTGCCTGTTGCTGCAACGTGCCCTCTGCTGCCTTGCGCAGTTCACGGTCAAGGGTTTTACCCCACTCCAAATATTCCACGCAATTATCTGCCACAGCCGTCATCAGGCGATTGGCCTTCTCGGGCTGATTAAGGAAATAATACAGCGAACCCATAGACACCGAAGTCGTCTCGTAGGGCACATTATAGCCGGGCAACACTTCATCGGCATAGTCCAGTACCTCAATGGCTTTGTCACGTTGTCCCTCACGCACCAATTCCTCCGCCAACTGGGCGAACATCATACGGTGAGTGCGGCACATACGCATCAGATTCTCATCGATATATATACCGGGCTTGTTCATATTACCGTAACGGAACTTATGCATCATGTTATCGTACATCTTTTCCGTATCTACGCGCTCATGTCCGTCCGCACTGCGATTAGGCGTAATGCGATAGGCCATTCCGCAATTCTCAAAGTACGGCTCCAAACCTAAGTAGTAGTCATTACCTACCGTCACAGCGAAGTAAATAGGACGCTTCCAACCGTCATTGGCAATGTTCTGCAACATCTCCATAATCATCATTTCGCTACGTGTATAGCGGCGTGCTGACTTGATGGGCATTGGCTCACCTGTGGGATTGTCGATATACAACTGATTGGAAGGCAAATAGTTCTCACCATCCATCTTCGTACGCGGGTCATCAGAACGCAAGAACTGGAAGGCCTGTTCCACCGAAATCGGCTGACCGATACGGTTTTCCGTCATGGCTATCTCGTTCGTTCCGGGCATAAAATCCTTATACTCCCACGAAATAGGCAGAGCCGAACTCTCGTAGTACGGACGCTTCATTTGCGATATATACCAGTCGGTCTGCAGGTAAGACAGGTTGCACACACGCATATCTGCTCCCTCACCTTCTACCTCTTGGTTATACCACAATGGGAAGGTGTCATTATCGCCGTTAGTGAAGATAATCGCGTCCTTCTCGCACGAACGCAAGTAGTTGGCACCGAAGTCGCGACAACTATAGCGGTCAGAACGGTCGTGGTCGTCCCAGTTCTGCGAAGCCATTTGAGCAGGAACCAACAGGCAAACCAACGTTACCACAGCAGCCACAGCGGCCTTAGCCGTCTCATTCTGCATCTTCTGGGTCAGCCACTCATACAAAGCCACTACTGCCATTCCAATCCAAATACAGAAAGCATAGAAACTGCCGGCATACGCATAGTCTCGCTCACGCGGTTGATAAGGCGTTTGGTTCAAATACAGCACAATGGCAATGCCCGTCATAAAGAACATCAGGAACGTGAGCGTAAAGTTCTGCCCTCCGCCGTTCTTTTTGCCTAACTGCCAAATAATGCCGATTATACCCAGCAACAAGGGCAACATATAATACACATTGTGTCCCTTGTTCTCACGCAAATCTTTGGGCAACATCTCTTGATTTCCAAGCCGTGCATTATCGAAGACCTTAAAACCGGTAATCCAGTTGCCCTTCGTAATATCTCCGTAACTCAGAATGTCATTCTGCCTTCCCGAGAAATTCCACATGAAGTAACGCCAATACATGAAATTGAGTTGGTAGCGGAAGAAGAAACGCAGGTTCTCGCCAAAGGTGGGGCAATAGTCCGTTTTCTTCTGTCCACAGTAGTCATACCGCACACGGCGACCCTTCACGTCAGCCCACTGTTTGTAGGCACTCACGTGCGAACCTTGCGGTGACCACATACGGGGGAAGAGCATCTTGAACTCATCTAAGTATTCATAACTCGTCTTATATCCGGTCAAGGCATAGTGGTCTTTCTCGCCTTCCTTCTTAGGAGCCGGCGCATATTGGGCATGACCCTGTTTTTCTACAGGGATACACATATTGCCACGTACTTCCAATTTGACAGGTGCGTTATATACCTGACCATACAGCAACGGGCAATCACCATATTGCTCACGGTTGAGGTAGGATTTCAACGCAAACACGTTATCGGGCGAGTTCTGGTCCATCGGTGTATCTGCGTTACTGCGAATCACCGTAACGGCATAACTGAAGTAACCAATCAATATCACAGCCACCATCAGCAGTCCGTTATGAATCCAACGCATCTTCTGCGTATATTCCTGCTCTAATTTATGATAAGTAGCCACGATACCCCACGTCAGCAACCCTACTACCAAGGCCAAATAGATATACAGTCCCGTGTTGAACGGACAACCTAAACCATTGGTAAACAATAGCTCAAACCAACCTGCTACTGTCGGGAAGCCGGGAATAATGCCGAACAAGATTACTGCCAAAATCACGCAACTCAGCAGGAAGGCGCACGTTGCTCCCTTCCACGAGAAATCGTATTTACGGAAGTAATATACCATCGCCAAAGCAGGTATGGTCAGCAGGTTCAGCAAGTGTACACCGATACTCAATCCCATCAGGTACATAATCAGTATCAGCCACCGGTCACTACCCTCTTCATCGGCCTGTTCGTCCCACTTCAGTATGAGCCAGAACACCACTGCCGTAAAGAGCGACGAAGACGCATATACCTCTCCCTCAACGGCTGAGAACCAGAACGTATCCGAGAACGTGTACGCCAATGCGCCGACGGCACCGGCACCTAACAAGGCAATGCCCTTGCCCACGGTATCCGGCTGTATCAGTTTCTTGCAGAGTGCCGTAATGGTCCAGAACAAGAACAAAATACAGAACGCAGACGCCAAAGCAGACATAGCGTTCACACAAATGGCAACATGACTTGGATCACTTGCAAACAGCGAAAAGAAGTGACCCATTAACATAAAGAATGGTGCTCCGGGTGGATGGCCTACATCCAACTTGTAAGCACTGGAGATAAACTCTCCGCAATCCCAAAACGAGGCCGTTGGCTCTATCGTCATGAGATAAGTGGCTGCTGCAATGGCAAAAACCACCCAACCGCACACAGTGTTCCAAAGTTTAAAATGTTTCATTTTTTTATAGTTATTTATACAATACGCACATTTTTCGGCATACAAAGATACACTTTTTATGGCACATACACAACCATTTGCATTTTATTTGATTTTTTTTGTGCGCGCGCTTGCACGTACCAATTATTTTTTGTATCTTTGCGCGAGTTATTTGTAAATTACATTCAAACAAACCAAAACAATACAAAAAATTATGGATTTATCTAATCGTAAAATTGCAGTTGTCGGCTTAGGTTATGTCGGACTGCCCTTGGCCATTGAGTATGGCAAGAAGTATCGTGTTATCGGCTTTGATGTTTTCAAAGCTCGTGTAGAAGAATTGGAGCGTGGTGAGGACCACACTTTGGAGGCCGACCTCGTTGGTATGAAGCAGGCACGCGACCTCTATGAATCTACCAGGAAAATCGGTTTATCGTTCACCTACAATGCCGAAGACCTTAAGGAAGTGAACACCTACATCGTTACCGTTCCTACTCCTATTGACCGTTTCAACAACCCTGATCTCACCCCGCTTTTGAAGGCCAGTGAGACCATTGGTAAGACCCTCAACAAGGGCGACATCGTCATCTATGAATCTACCGTTTATCCGGGTTGCACCGAAGAAGATTGCGTACCCGTTTTGGAGAAAAACAGCGGTCTGAAGTTCAACGTAAATTTCTTCTGCGGTTATAGCCCCGAGCGTATCAATCCGGGCGATAAGGTCAACACCTTGACCAAAATTAAGAAAATCACTTCCGGTTCTACTCCCGAAGTGGCTGACATCGTGGACGCTATGTATAACAGCATTCTGCTCAACGGCACCCACCGTGCGCCCAACATGAAAGTAGCAGAGGCAGCCAAGGCCGTGGAAAACAGCCAACGCGACGTTAACATCTCCTTTATGAACGAACTCGCACTTATCTGCGACCGCGTCGGTATTGACACCAACGATGTTATCGAAGCAGCCGGCACCAAGTGGAACTTCCTCAAATACCGTCCGGGCTTGGTGGGTGGTCACTGCATCAGCGTAGATCCTTACTACCTCGCCCACAAAGCCAAATCGCTTGGTTATGACCCGCAAGTTATTCTTTCCGGCCGTGCAGTCAACAACTCTATCGCCAAATTCATTGCCGATAAGACGCTCAAACTCATGATTCAGAAGGACCATAAGATTAAGGATTCCAATGTCCTCATCTTGGGTGTTACCTTCAAGGAGAACTGCCCCGATTGCCGTAATACCAAGGTAGTGGACATCGCCAACGAACTCGAGGACTTTGGTTGCAACGTGGACATCTACGATCCATGGGCATCTCCTGCTGTCGTTAAGCACGAATATGGCAAGGACCTCATTGCCGGTATCGACCCCGACAAGAAGTACCAAGCAGTCATTGCTTGCGTTAGCCACGAGCAGTTCCTCACTTTCGACTTCAAGAAATACCGCGACCAGGGTGCCGTTATCTTTGACGTCAAGAACTTCGTTGATCGTGCCCTCGTGGACGGTCGTCTGTAATTCATTTGTCGGTTGAGCAACTTAGACAAAAATAGAACAATTGCCAGAAACACCATCTGGATGACAATCCGTTTTGCGATTGTCCTTGTTATCAATCTCTACGTGACCCGTGCCGTTTTGGACGTGCTGGGAGTGGTGGATTTTGGGGTGTACAATGTCGTTTGTGGCTTTGTATCTCTCTTTTCCTTTCTCAACATCAGCATGACCAACGGTATTCAGCGTTTTTACAACGTAGAGTTAGGTAAACAGGACTCTCTTGGTGTCCGCCGTGTGTACAATGCCGCCCTACTCATTCAAGTGCTTTTGATTATTGTTGTCATTACGGCACTTGAACTGATTGGGCACTGGTACATAGCGAATAAACTGGTAGTCCCGCCTGAACGTCTTACTGCTGCTCAATGGATATTTCAATTAGCGGTCTTCTCTTTTATCTTCGTCATCATTCAGGTGCCGTATAGTTCTATTATTATGGCGAAGGAAAAGATGGACTACTTTGCGCTGGTCAGTGTTACCGACGCGGTCTTAAAACTGCTGATAGTAATCGGTTTGCCCTTCCTGTCAGGAGATTTATTGATTTGGTACGGTATCCTGTTGGCAGGAGTCAGTGTCCTTAATTTCTTCATGTATTTCATTTATGCCAAGATACATTTCGAGGAAATTAAACTATTCCCCTCTTTAGTGAAAGATAAGTTCCTGTCTATCATCTCGTTCTCGGGGTGGAATATCTTTGGCTCTTTCTCTTTCCTCATGCGTGAACAGGGAATAGATGTATTGATGAACCTCTTCTTCGGACCGGTAGTCAATGCCGCACGCGGTATTGCCAATCAGGTCAACGGGGCGTTTACCAGTCTTGTCAGTAATATGACCACCGCTATTCGGCCACAGATGATTCAGTCGTACGCCTCTGGAGAGGTCCGGCGTTCACTGCGGCTAATGGAAACAATCAGCAAACTGAGTTGCAGCACCATTTATTTGGTGGCATTGCCCATCATGCTGGAAATATCTTTTATCCTTCAGTTGTGGTTAAAAGGAAATGTGCCTGACCATACGAGCACCTTTCTCGTTATTATCATTTTCATTTCCATTATCAATAACCTCAACGCTGCCGTTTCGGCCATTATTCATGCCTCTGGGCAGATGATGACCTACCAGATTGTAACCAGCATTATCTCGCTTACCAGTATTCCTATAGCATATCTGTTGCTTCGGTATGGTTGGGCACCCGAATCGGCTCTGATCTGTGTCTTCCTTTTCGTCTCTATCTCGCAAATAGCCAGTTTGTTCATTTTGCGGCATATCGTTCCCGAATTTTCGATTTCACGCTATCTGCGCTCGGTCATTCTGCCCCTGCTACTGTTGGCACTCATCACCTGCCCCATCCTCTTTGGTGTCAGGCAATGTATGAGCGAAGGGTGGCTTCGGTTGGTTATTATTATCATTAGCGCTGCTATTGTCGTCATTCCTGCCGTTTATTGGGTGGTCCTGAATGGCGACGAAAAGAAGATGTGCCGCACACTGCTAACTAAATTTATTCACCGCACATGAAGTATTTTTTAACACAACGTCAAGAATATTTTGCCAACCTTGTGGCTCGCATACCCGGTATGAAGAAACTGCTCTCTGTGCCCTATGAGGCCTATAAGCGCAAACTCATTCAGCTCCGTAACAAAAACTTCCACAAATACGCACTGGAGATGTTGGAGCAGTTTGACAAGTGCATGACCGAGCACAACTACCCCTACACATTGATGTTTGGCACCTTGCTCGGGGCGGTCCGCGAAAAGGGATTTCTCAAGCACGACTTAGATGTAGATGTAGCCATTTGGCAGGATGACTATTCGGACCTAATATTAGAGGACCTCAAGCAATATGGTTTCCGTCTCCGCCACCGCTTTCAGGTGGAAAACGGCAAATTGGGTTGGGAAGATACCGTCGTGTATAAAAATGTCTCTTTGGACATCTATCACATCTACCCGCCCATTGAGCAATACCCCTACTACACGGCTATGTGGTCACATCTGCCGGGCAGTGTCAACACCGTTGATTCTATGCGCAAATTCGGACGTATTCAAGCGGTGAGAACGGGAGCGCCTTTCCAACACGACATTCAACGAGTGCCGTTTGAGACTCTGCTTCTCCCCATTCCGACCAATGTACATGAGTTATTGGCATTCATCTATGGCAAAGACTATATGATTCCTAATCCCGAGTTTAGGGACGAGGACTGCCCCGTAACGCGTATTCCGTGGGAAACAACCAACATAACCTATCAAGAGTGGGAAGGATGATGACTCTTTCGTTCATAGTGCCCATGTACAAGGTCGAGTGCTTTGTCAAAGAATGTATAGAGAGCATTCTCGCTATTCCGTTGGCTCCATCTGACTACGAAATCATTGCCGTGGACGATGGTTCGCCCGACCAAAGTGCTGACATCATTCAGTCCTTAATGCCCTCCCACCCTCAGATTCACCTCATTCGGCAGACCAATCAAGGACTTAGTGCTGCCAGAAACAACGGACTCAAAGTCGCCCAAGGGGAATACGTTTGGTTTGTGGACTCAGACGACCGTATTATATCTCATTTGGTGCCCAATCTCGTGCAGACGCTGCAACAGATACAGCCCGATATGATGCGCATCGGAGCCATCTTTGAATCGCAGCCCGGTCGTGGCAACACCTACACACGCGGTTGGATGTCTGCTGCCACAGCCATTGCTGAACCTGCACGCGAAGTGTGTGTGCCCTTATATCTCTACCGACGCGCTTTCTTGGTGGGCAATGCCCTCTCTTTCTTATCCGGCATTTACCACGAGGACAATGAATTTCAACCTCGGGCCGTCTTCCTTGCCAAACGTGTATTGGGCTATCAGGGAGAGCCCGTCTATTGGGTACGAGACAACGCGTCCTCTATCACGCACACTTTCTCTTACAAGCGCGTCAAGGACATCTTTCACACCGCTGCCCGGCAGTTCCACCATCTCTGCTTTGGATATTGGAAAGACGCGGATTGGGCGTGGAAAAAAGCCGTCTTGAAGAATATACGTTGGGCAAATCATTCTATTATTCGCTATATCTGCAAACGATAATATGTCAAAAAACATCGCCATCATATTAGCCGGCGGCTCTGGTTCCCGATTGGGGAACAGCACACCAAAGCAGTTCCTGCGGGTCGCAGGAAAACCCGTTATCGCACATTCCATCGATGTGTTTGAGCGCTGTGCCGAGATTGACGAAATAGGCATCGTCTCGCGTGCCGATTACATAGACGAGGTAAAACAGATTGTGGCACAATACGGCTACAAGAAAGTCACCCAAATCCTCTCCGGTGGGCAGGAACGTTACGACTCGTCTATGGCAGCCATCAATGCCTATACCCAAGATGACGACCGCCTGCTTTTCCACGATGCCGTACGTCCGTTGGTCACGGAGCGCATTATTCACGATTGCGTACAGGCGCTCAGCACCTACAATGCCGTGGATGTCGCCGTGCCCACCACAGACACCATCATTGAGGTAGATGACCACAATCATATTCTGCACACCCCCAATCGCGCTCAGTTGCGCAACGTGCAAACGCCACAATGCTTCAAGCGTAGCACTATCGCTCGCGCTTACCAACTGGCACTCGCAGACCCTCATTTCATGGCCACTGACGATTGCGGCGTGGTGCGTCATTACCTGCCGCAGGAACCTATCTTCGTCGTCAACGGGGAGCCCTTCAACATCAAACTCACGTATGCCGAAGACTTATTGTTATTAGAAACACTTTTGAATAGATAATAAAAAATCGCTATCGCAAAAAACAATATAATGAACCGCATCGAGAACATAGGTAAAAAAGACATTCTTTGGAGTTATGCTTCTACCATTTTTATGGTGGGAGCAGGGGTTATTTTGTTGCCTTTTATTCTCAACCAAATGGATGCTGAGACGGTAGGTATTTGGAATATTTTCCAAACGATTACCATGTTAGTGCTAATTTTAGACTTTGGTTTCCGTCCTTCGTTTGCACGCAATGTGTCGTATATTCTTTCTGGAGCCAAACATCTATTACGCGAGGGGGTTGAAACGGTTTCTACTGATAATCAGTCAGATAATGCAATTGACTATTCGCTGCTCAAGGGGGCACTTATTGCCATGCGTCGCTTCTATCGTTGGTTAGCAATGGGGGCATTTGTCTTATTAGCAACATTGGGAACGGCATATCTTGTATATATATTAAGGAAATACAACGGCAGTCATCAAGATGTCATTATTGCGTGGATTATACTCATTGCAATCAATTGCTACAATCTGTACACGCTCTATTACGATGCGCTCCTACTTGGCAAGGGCTATGTCAAACGAAGTCAACAAATCTCTATTTTGGCACAAGCCATTTATTTGATTGTTGCCATCTCGCTCATCTATGCGGGATTAGGACTGACTGCCATTGTTTCGGCTCAGTTGCTTTCTACCGTTATTCGCCGTGTGGTTGTGTATCGCGTTTTCTTTACGCCGGAAATGAAGGCGGCATTATCTGCCGTTGAAGAACAGGATTCACACGCCATTTTATCTGCTATTTACCCCAATGCCATCAAGGTCGGGCTGACACAGTTAGGAGGATTCTTTGTTACCCGATCTGCTATTTTCATTGGCTCTGCATTTCTTTCTTTGGAAGAAATTGCATGTTATGGCATTACCATACAAGTCATGGATGTCCTATCTCGTTGTGCCACCGTTTATTACCAAAGCATGACTCCTAAATTGGCACAATATCGTACTGAAAACAATTGGACGGCTCTCCGTCAATCCTATATAATCAACGTCTTATCACTTGTTGCAACATTTGTTGTGTTAGGCACATTGTGGATTTGCTTGGGTGATTGGGCATTAGGTATTATTCATAGTCAAACTGCTTTTGTACCAACGGCTATGTTATTTACCATGCTCGTTATCAACTTATTAGAGCAGAATCACGCCACGGCAGCCGGCTTTATCATGGCGGACAATCGCCTTCCTTTCTTTATTCCCTCTCTTGTCAGCGGTGCCGCCACGATT
>JAKSMY010000045.1 GCA_024400275.1 Paludibacteraceae bacterium
CAAATAATAAAATGGAAGCAAAACTAAAACAATAATTTATGAAAACAAAACTTTTTTCTTTATTTGTAGTGGTTCTTATTACCACAAACGTTGCCTTTGCTGCGGACTGTTATATAGACGGCATATTGTATGATTTATATGGCGATGAAGCCACAGTAACTTGCGATAATAACCTTATAGAATATACTGGACACAGAACAATTCCCTCCTCTATAACCTATCAATACAAGACATATCGCGTAGTAGCGATTGCTCCGAGTGCTTTTAAAGACTGCCCTAAATTGACAGGAGTAACTATTGGTAACTCCGTCACTAGATTGGAGCTTATGCTTTTGAAAACTGCCCTAAATTGAAGTCAGTAACTATTGGTAATTCTGTTACAACGATTGGAAATTACGCTTTCAGAGATTGCGACGGTTTAACTTCGGTAAAGATTGGTCATTCCGTCACTACAATTGGAAAGTATGCTTTCGAAGCTTGCGACGGTTTGAAAACAATTACTTGCTATGCAACAAATCCTCCGACTTGTGGCTATTGGGCACTTGCAGGAAATGTTTTATATGTGCCCGCAGGAAGTATAGAAGCATACAAACAGGCAGATGTATGGAAAAATTTCAAAACAATTCTTCCTATTCAGGCAGAGGAGGTGATAGTAACTGAGACACAAGTTAATCCATCTGCCAATATTGTTTCTATTGCCTGGCGTGCTGTAGAGAATGCATATAATTACGTTATCGTTGTCAAACAAGATGAAGATACTATATGCAAACTGACATTTAATGCCCAAGGACAATTAGTAACATCACAATATTATGCTCCACAAAGAGCACGGTTGTTGACATCAATCACGGATGCAGAACAAACTGATACCGGCTGGCGTTATGTTATACGAGATTTAAAAGAAGACACGGAATACACATATAGTATTATCGCGTATGACGAAACGGATAAGGCTATAGATTCCCAATTCGGAACATTCCGTACACTATTGCTCTCAGGATTGGAAAATCTGACTATAGACCAAAAAGTAGGCAACAAATTCTTCTATGGTAATCAGTTCTATATTCGTCATGGCAATAAATTCTTTAACGCCGCAGGATTAAGAGTGAAATGACAATGTTCAACCTGCTCAACCTGTTAAACCCGTTCAACTTGCTAAACCTGCTATCTTAACAATCGTCAGTCGCTCATCGTGCATTGTGCATTGTGCATTGTCAACCGTCAATCGAATAAGTATACGGTGAGTATAGGATGAATATAGGATGAGTATAGGATTATGGGGCGAGATGCACAACGCATTTCGCCCCATAATTATTAATAATCGTATCTCAAGAAATGGGTATCGTACATATATCCCTTCGACAGTGTATGCTATATCATAGAGAAATCATAAAGAAATCGTAAAGGAATCATAAAGCAATCGTAAAGGAATCATAAAGAAAAATCGGCTGAAATGGAGGTTTTTCGGTGGTGCTGTGGAAAAGATAGGAAAAAACGACTCGCTAAGTTTTGGCACACTTTTTGTAATGGCTTTCATGAGTGAGAAATAGTGCTCACTGCAACAATTAAAACCTAATTATTTAATCTTAACAAAACAACTACTATGAAGTACCAATGTGTTTGTGGGTACATCTATGATGAAGCTGTAGAGCCCATCCGTTTCAACGATTTGCCGAAGGACTGGAAATGTCCCGTATGCGGCGCTGGTAAAGACGCTTTTACGCCCGTCTCCGACGAAAAGACCGGTAAGAAACATTGCTGTAGGAAATAGACGCAATAGAGATTGATGGACATAGTCCAATGAACTACCGAAACCAATCTCTGTTGCCATTAAACCTAACTCTAAACTCTAAATTCTAAACTTTAACAACTATGTTATCCAAGAAAATGTCTGAGGCGTTGAACGCCCAAATCAATATAGAACTCTGGTCCGCATATCTCTATTGCAGTATGTCTAATTGGGCACAAGATGCCGGTTACGAGGGTATTTCCCACTGGTTCCGCCTGCAAGCGCACGAGGAACAGACTCATGCAGAACGAATAGCCGACTATATCCGCAGCCGGGACACCAAAGTCCTCTTCCGTGCCATCGATGAGGTCCCGAACGATTGGGGAAGCCCGATTGACCTATTCCTTGATGCCGCCAAGCATGAGGAGAAAATCACCGACTGCATCAACAAACTGACGAAAAAAGCCATAGAAGAAGAGGATTTTGCCACGCAAGTTTTCTTACAGTGGTTTGTTAACGAGCAGGTTGAGGAAGAAGATTCGATTCGTGCTATTTTAACCGACTTGCGTAAGATAGGCGCATGCGAATGCGGTTGTGGACTGCATCTCGTTGACCGCGAACTCCTGCAACGCTCCAAATAATTTTGGTTATATACCATTTTCAACTCTCAATTTGCAATTTTCCATTCAAAAAATTTGCATATATAAAAAAATAGTTGTATCTTTGCAGTCGAATTTGAATGAGGGGACCCGAAAAGGTTCCCTCAGTTCGTGCAAAATAAACCATTATGATATCTGTTGAACAAGTAAAATCATTGGTGGAAAACTTCTTGAAAGACACCGATTACGAGTTGCAAACGCTTGAGATTGACAAGGACCAGAACATCCTCGTGGAGGTGGACCGTCTCGGCATAGTAGATGTTGATTTCTGCGCCGGCCTGAACCGCTATCTGGTAGAACAGTTGGGCGATGAGGATTATGCCTTGGAAGTGGGCAGCGTCAGCCTGACCGACCCGTTCAAAACAAAAATCCAATACCAAAAGAACCTTGGACACAATGTGGTGGTGACCGATATGGAGGGACATAAACACAGCGGACAACTTATCAGTGTAGATGAGGACACCTTCATGATTGAGTCCCAACAGACACAGACTTTCCGCTACGATGAAGTCAAAAAAGTAATCTATAACATCAATATATAATAATTATGGCTAAAACGCAAGAATCAATCAACCTGATTGACATTTTCTCAGAGTTCAAAGAACTCAAAAACATCGACCGTCAGACTTTTATCAATGTCTTGGAAGACTCCTTCCGCAGTGTTATCGCCAAAATGTACGGCACCGATGCCAACTACGATGTCATCATCAATCCCGACAAGGGTGACTTGGAAATCTATCGCAACCGACTCGTCATGGAAGATGGCGATGTGGCTAACTCCGAAAACCAAGTCGAAATAAGCGAAGCACGTAAAGTGGACCCCGAAATAGAAGTAGGTGAGGACTTTACCGACAAAGTCGAATTTGCCTCTTTCGGCAGGCGAATGATACTTAATCTCCGCCAAACACTCGCTTCGAAGATATTGGAGCTGCAAAAGGAAAACCTCTATATCCACTACTCGGATATGTTAGGTCAAGTCGTTTCCGGCGAACTGTATCAAGTGTGGAAAAAAGAAATGCTCCTTTTGGACGAGGACGGCAATGAACTATACTTGCCCAAACAGAACCAAATACCTACCGATTTCTACCGCAAAGGCGACAGCGTACGCGCCGTAGTCGTACAGGTAGATAATAAAAACCAAACACCCAAAATCATTCTTAGCCGTACCAGCCCCCTCTTCCTGCAACGGCTCTTCGAACAGGAAGTGCCCGAAGTACACGACGGCCTGATTGCCATCAAGAACATCGCCCGTATCCCGGGCGAACGTGCCAAAGTGGCTGTCGAAAGTTTTGACGACCGCATCGACCCCGTGGGCGCGTGCGTAGGTATAAAAGGTGCGCGTATTCACGGTATAGTACGTGAACTGCGTAACGAAAACATCGACGTCATCAACTATACATCCAATATCAATCTCTTTATCCAACGTGCTTTGGCTCCTGCTAAAATCAGTTCCATGACACTTGACGAAGAGACTAAACATGCTGATGTGTACCTCAAACCCGACGAGGTCAGCCTCGCCATCGGTAAGGGCGGTTTTAATATCAAATTGGCTTGTATGCTAACCGGCTACCAGATAGATGTTTACCGTGAGATGGACGAACAGGATACCGAAGATATCTACTTGGACGAGTTCAACGACGAAATCGACCAATGGGTATTAGATGCCTTCAAAACAATGGGATTGGATACAGCCAAAGCTGTTCTCGGCACATCTAAAGAGGACCTGCTCAAAGGAACTGACCTCGAAGAAGAAACCGTTGAACACGTGTTGGAAGTACTCCAAGCCGAATTTGCAAACGACTAAGATATAATTTATAATTCAAAATTCTTAACTCAAAATTATTCACATCATGGCAATCAAACTCATCAAAGCTTGTAAAGAACTCAATATCGGCATGTCCACCGCCGTCGAATTCTGTGCTAAGCAGGGCAAAGAGATAGCCACCGATCCCAATACACGTATCGATGACGACCTCTATCTGCTTCTCGCCAAGGAATTTAATAAGGACATGGCACTCAAATTAGAAGCAGAACATATCGCCCGGGAACGCCAAGAACGTGATATTCCGGCTTCTGTCAGTATCGAACCAAAGGATAAGCCCGAGCCTCAACCCGAGCCCGAGCATATTCCTACAGAAGTGCCACAACCTAAGGTAGTCGGAAAGATAGATTTAGAGCCTAAGAAAAAAGAAGAAAAACCTCAACAGCAGGCTCAACCTGTTCAACCTGCTAAACCTGCTCAACCTGTCAAACCCGCTAAACCTGCTCAACCCGCTCAACCTGCTAAACCTGCTCAACCCGATAAACCTGTCGAACTGGCTAAAACACCGGGGGACCGCAAAGCGGAAGCAGCTGCCGGACAACAACTCAAAGTGCTCGGTAAGATAGACCTGGACTCAATAAATCAGGCTACTCACCCCACAAAGAAAACCAAAGAGGAAAAGAAAAAAGAGCGCATCGAGCGTGAACAGCAACGCAAAGCGCAACAACAACCTGCTGCCAACAATGGTGGACAAAACAACGGCAAAGCAGGAAATAACAACGATGGCGAAAAACGTAAACGCGAACGTATTCGTCAAGGACGTGTCGATATAAACGACGCACGCAACCAAAAAAGCGGCAAGAAAAAAGATAAACATTCTTTCAAAGTCGAGATAGATGACGAAGAGATACGTCGTAACGTCAAGAATGTAAATGCCTCCCTCAACGAACGGCATAGCAAATCAATGACCTCTATCCACAAAAACGAACGCCGTAAACAGGAACAACAACGTCGTGAGGAGGAAAAAGCAGAGCAACAAGCCCAGTCAACGGTTCTTAAACTTACCGAGTTTGTTACTGCGAATGACCTTGCCACCATGATGAATGTGCCCGTCACAAAAGTTATCGGCACATGTATGATGTTGGGAGTCATGGTTAGTATTAACCAGCGTCTCGATGCCGAAACCATCAACCTTGTTGCAGAAGAGTTCGGATTTACTACGGAATATGTCAGTGCCAAAGTGACGGAAGAAATTAATGCCGACGAGGAAATAAACGAGGCTGACATCACCGAACGTTGCCCAATCGTTACCGTCATGGGTCACGTGGACCACGGTAAAACATCTCTCCTTGACCATATTCGTAATACGAACGTCATTGCCGGTGAAGCCGGTGGTATTACGCAACATATCGGTGCCTACAACGTCAAACTCAAAAACGGACGGCATATAACCTTCTTGGACACTCCCGGTCACGAAGCCTTTACCGCTATGCGTGCTCGTGGTGCCAAAGTAACCGATATAGCCATCATCATTGTGGCTGCCGACGATGCCGTCATGCCACAGACCATAGAGGCTATCAACCACGCACAGGCTGCCGGTGTGCCTATGATTTTTGCTATCAATAAATGCGATAAACCCGGTGCTAATCCTGATAAGATTAAGGAACAACTGTCTAATATGAATATCCTTGTTGAGGATTGGGGCGGTAAATACCAATCGCAGGATATATCCGCAAAGAGTGGAGCAGGGGTCTTCGAACTGCTTGAAAAAGTGCTGCTCGAGGCCGATATGCTCGAACTCAAAGCCAACCCCAATCGTCGTGCCAAGGGCTCTATTATCGAATCTACCTTGGACAAGGGACGTGGTTATGTGGCTACTATCCTCGTCAGCGACGGTACACTTCACATGAGTGACATCGTCTTGGCAGGTACTTACCACGGTAAGATAAAAGCGATGTTCAACGAACGTGGACAGAAGATTCAACAGGCCCTGCCGGGTGAACCGGCTGTTATTCTTGGCTTGAATGGTGCGCCACAGGCAGGTGACGAATTTAACGTCCTGCCTACCGAACAGGAAGCACGCGAAATAGCCAATAAACGGGAACAACTGCAACGTGAGCAGTCTATCCGCACCAAGAAACACCTTGGCTTGGACGAGATTGGACGCCGTCTCGCTATCGGTGACTTTAAGGAGATTAACCTTATCGTCAAGGGTGACGTAGATGGCTCTGTCGAAGCCTTGTCCGATTCACTGATTAAACTCTCTACCGAGAATATACAAGTCAATGTTATTCACGGTGCCGTAGGTGCTATATCGGATAGCGATGTTCTGCTCGCTGCCGCCTCTAACGCTATCATCGTGGGCTTTAATGTCCGTCCTACCGGTACGGCACGCAAGATGGCTGAGGAACAGGAGGTGGATATACGTATTTATAGCATTATTTACGACGCTATTGAGGAACTTAAATCCGCTATGGCAGGTATGCTGTCACCCGATATCAAGGAGGAAGTGACCGCCACGCTTGAAGTTCTGCAAACCTTCCACATATCCAAAGTCGGCACTATCGCAGGCTGTATAGTACGCGAAGGTAAAGCCAAACGGACCAATAAATGTCGTGTCATTCGTGATGGTATTGTCATACACACAGGCGACTTGTCTTCACTCAAACACGGTAAAGACGACATTAAGGAAATTGGACTTAACCAGGAATGTGGTTTGAGTATCAAGGCCTTTAACGATGTGGTCGAAGGCGATATGATAGAAACCTTTGAAACCGTCGAAGTAGCTAAATCGCTATAAAACATGACTATTCAATTTTTGGGAGCTGCCGGAGAAGTTACCGGCAGCAAACATCTTGTTACAACCGATTCTGGCAAGCGTATCCTGCTTGATTGTGGTATGTACCAAGGTAAAGGAATGGAAACAGATGCTGCCAACCGCCAACTCGGCTTTGATCCCAAACAAATTGATTATGTCATCTTGTCGCACGCTCATATTGACCATTCGGGTCTGATTCCCTATATCTATCGTCTGGGCTTTCGGGGAGACGTAATCACTACGCCTGCTACACGCGACTTGTGCGCCCTTATGCTACTTGACACAGCGTATATTCAGGCGCAAGATATACGGTGGTACAATAAAAAAATGGACCGCCTTCATAAACCGAAAGTGGATGTGCTGTACGACGCTAACCAAGCACAACAGTCTATCAAACACTTCGTTACTGTTGATTATGACAGGCGTTTTCAGGTTTGCGATGATGTCTTCCTTACTTTCACCAATTCCGGGCACATGCTCGGTTCGGCTGTCGTCAGTTTGGAAATACGTGAGAATAACGAATGGAAACGAATTGCCTATACCGGCGATTTGGGACGTATTCATAGTCATATATTATGCACTCCGCAGTTATTCCCGCAGTGCGACTATCTCATTTGCGAATCAACCTACGGAGACCGCCTGCACGATGATACACTCGTTAGTGAAGAGGAATTATTGGGCGTAGTGGAAGATACTTGCGTGTATAAAAAGGGTAAACTCCTTATCCCTTCATTCTCGGTTGGACGTACGCAAGAAATTGTCTATGTCCTCAATCAACTTTTCAACGATGGACGACTACCAAAAATAAAGGTTTATGTCGATTCACCACTTTCCGTCAATGCTACGCAGATATTCCGATTATACACCGATGCCTTGAATGAGGAAGTACAGGACACGATGCGTTTTGATGATGACCCGTTTGGCTTTTCGTCACTGACCTATATAACGGATATTAAGGACAGCAAAGCCCTCAATAATAGCGACGAACCCTGTATTATCATATCTGCTTCAGGTATGTTAGAGGCAGGACGAATCAAACACCATGTGGCAAATCATATCTCGGACCCTAAATGCACTATTTTAATAGTAGGGTATTGCACACCGTCTTCGTTAGGTGCACGTATTCAAGACCCTAAACTTCGTTGGGTCAGTATATTTGGTTATGACCATAAAATAAATGCACAGGTCACCAAAATAGAAGGTTTTTCCGGACACGGTGACTACCGTGAAATGATAGATTATATCTCACGTAGCCAAAATATAGAGGCAATCCGTCGTGTTTTTATTGTTCACGGAGAATCAGCAGCACAGGAAGCCTACAAGGATCACTTATACGAAGCGGGATTACGTGGAATTGAAATCCCGCAAAAAGGCGATATCATTCGGCTTTAATCATTTACTCTCACTTATTACCAAAAGGGTAGGGAAGCGTTCATAGAAAAGTGAACGCTTTTCTGTGCTGCTATTTGTGAATTTCACATTTCTTCCATACCCAAAATTCACAACAATAAACTGCCTATACGGCACACTATATACAATATGTGAACTTTGAAAATACATGATTTACACTTGTGTCTGTCTGCTCTTACCTACACGCAAATAGCACGATATTTCATATACAAATCACTATTACTCAGTATTTTATTGTAATTTATAACAAGTGTGTCTTTAATGTTTTTAGGTCATTTTTAATATCTGTCTTATAAATGCCGTATAATTGGTTATATTTTTATATAACTTATTGATAATGAATATATAAGTACACCTACTTAAAGCGTCTGTGTACGCCACTTTTCAGTTGTGAATCACATCTATGTAGCAATATACTTTTCAAATGTAAATCACAGATGTGTATAATTTTCTTTTGAAAATCATTTGCGTATGTGAAATATTTTTCGTATCTTTGCACCCAAAATTCGAATACATTATGAACGAAAGACAAAGATTACAGCAGGTCATGGAGGCTGAGCACATGACGGCTAAACAATTTGCCGAACAGGTCGGTATCAGTGCAGGTACAATATCGAATATAATGGGAGGACGAAATAATCCCAGTTTAGATGTTTTGCAGGCGGTATTAAATCGTTTTCGTACAATCAACTCTGATTGGCTCATTCTGGGTATTGGTTCTATGTACCGCCCTAATGGCGGACAAGACGGACCGCAAACCTCACTCTTTGATATACCCCCTGTTGAGCAGCACCCAGAACAAACTCCGGCACCTGCGCCTGCTGCTCCTAAGGCAGAAACAACAACTGTCATCGAAAAGAAAGTAGCCAAGATTGTTATTTATTACACCGATGGCACCTACGAAGAACGATAATAAGACCGCTATGCTGATGGAATATAGACCGCTACGCTGATGGAATAAGGACAGTCCATACTCCATACTCTATACTCCATACTCCATACTCCATACTCTAAAACAAACAACTATGTCAGACGATAAAAAAATCATTTTCTCAATGGTGGGAGTCAGCAAAACTTTCCCACCTCAAAAACGTGTACTTAACAACATATACCTTAGTTTCTTCTATGGGGCTAAAATCGGAATCATAGGTCTCAACGGTGCCGGTAAATCTACCCTTATGAAGATTATTGCCGGCGTGGAGAAGAACTACGAGGGACAGGTCGTTTTCTCCCCGGGGTACTCGGTCGGCTATTTGGAGCAGGACCCCCAATTGGACCCTTCCAAAACCGTGCGTCAGTGTGTGCAGGAGGGCGTGCAACCCATTATGGATATGCTGCGTGAATACGACGACATCAACGCCGCTTTTGCTGACCCCGAAGCCGACTACGATAAACTGCTTGCACGCCAAGCCGAGTTGCAGGACAAACTGGATGCTGCCGACGCTTGGAATATCGATTCTAAACTGGATCGCGCTATGGACGCGCTGCGTTGTCCTGACGACAATGCCTCTGTTGCCACGCTTTCCGGTGGTGAACGCCGACGTGTCGCCCTTTGTCGTCTGCTCTTGCAGCAACCGGATATACTGCTCCTTGACGAGCCTACCAACCACCTCGATGCCGAATCGATTGATTGGCTGGAGCAGCACCTCCAGCAGTATGCGGGCACTGTTATCTGTATCACCCACGACCGCTATTTCCTTGACAATGTGGCAGGTTGGATTCTTGAATTGGACCGTGGAGAGGGAATCCCTTGGAAAGGTAATTATTCCTCGTGGCTTGAACAAAAAACCACCCGTATGGCTTTGGAGGAGAAACAAGCCTCTAAACGCCGCAAGACACTTGAACGCGAATTAGAGTGGGTTCGCATGGCGCCCAAAGCACGGCAGGCCAAGTCAAAAGCACGTCTCGGGGCTTATGATAAGATGTTGAACGAGGAACAGAAAGAGCGAGAAGAAAAATTGGAGATATTTATTCCGAATGGTCCGCGTTTGGGTAATAAAGTCATCAATGCTGTTGATGTGGCTAAGTCCTTTGGCGAACGCTGCCTGTTCGAGGGCTTGAATTTCATGCTGCCTCCAAACGGCATTGTGGGTATTATCGGTCCCAACGGTGCAGGCAAAACGACTCTTTTCCGCATGATTATGGGACAGGAAACGGTGGACAAAGGCTCATTTGAAGTGGGTGAGACGGTCAAAGTTGGTTATGTAGATCAGGTACACTCCGGCATAGACCCCGAGAAGACCGTCTTCGAGACCATCTCCAATGGTACTGACTTCATCCGCGTGGGGGGACGCGAAATATCTGCTCGCGCCTATCTCAGTCGTTTCAATTTTGCCGGTGCCGACCAAGAGAAGAAATGCGGTATGCTCTCCGGTGGTGAGCGTAATCGTCTGCACTTGGCACTGACGCTCAAGTCTGAAGCCAACGTCCTTTTATTGGACGAACCCACCAATGATATAGATGTTAATACCCTTCGCGCCCTTGAAGAGGGCTTGGAGAACTTTGCCGGCTGTGCCGTGGTCATCAGTCACGACCGCTGGTTCCTTGACCGTATTTGTACCCATATCCTTGCTTACGAAGGCGATAGCCGCGTCTATTGGTTCGAGGGCTCGTACAGTGAATATGAGGCGAATAAAAAACTCCGCCTTGGCGAAGATGCCGCCAATCCCAAACGTATTCATTATAAAAAACTCATCGAATAAATACCTCAACGTTTACATATTGCTTATTGAACGTGTGCAGAATCCGTGTGTTCCCCGTGTAAAAACCGGGTTGTTATCGGGTTGTTATCGGGTTGTTAACGGGTTGTTAATGGGTTGTTGACTTGCGTTGAACCACTTTTATGTATCTTTTTATATGGCACGAATTAAATATAACTTTCTGATTGATAGCGTCTCGGGTAAGTTCTGTAGGAAAGAGCACAATGGGACTATTCAACGCCAAAAGCATTTTCGTGATGAAAACGGCAACATTATTGGCGAAGGAGTAAATGAATCGTTTTCTTATCTGAACCCTCGGGATTATCGTAAGAACCCGCCTCATGGTGAGGAGGCACGTAATGTCTCTGTTTTTGGTCAGGCGGTGAAGCTTGCCAAGGTTGAGCGTGCTAATCCGGAACGCCTTGCTTATTGGACGAATCGTTGGCACCGGCAGTTGAAGAAAGGCGAATCGGATGCGCCGCTTAACCCTGAAACGGGCCAACCTCGTATTTACCGTCGTCTTGACTTGTTTATTCAAACGGTCATTCAGCGTGAACTCAAAGCCGGCACGTGGAACACTACGCCTCCCTCAGAACTGTAAAATTTGAGAAAATGATGTAGAATATTTGTGTATTACAAAATTAAAACAAGCGCGTGAAGCATAAAAAACGGCTTATATGGATTATTCCGACCGCTATAATAGGTACGGTCTTTGCCCTTTTGTTGCTTGTATTAGGGCTGTGCTCCGTGCCGTCTGTTCGGAAGAAAATATTGGACAAAGGTGTAAGCATAGCTGCTGAGAAGACGGGCTATGATATTCAATTGGACGATCTCTATATTTCCGTTTTTCACCAGTCGCCGATGTCCTTGTTCCGTGATTCGTTGGTGGTTGAAATAGATGGTTTGTTTATTGGACATGCTTCGCAAGACACACTAGTGTCTTTTCGTCATTTATCTTTACATGCTTTGCCGTTGGCCTTGGAGTGCAAGCCTTTCTCTATTTATCTGCGCGACACTATTCCAGTGTATAGTCTAACGTTGGACGATGCCGTTCTGCACACGGATAGTATGATTGATGCTTGTACGGTAGATGCTTCTTTCCGTCATCTGTATCTTACCAGTCCGGGTATTGTGTTAGATGGAGGTCAGTATCCTTTGCATGATTTACACTTGGCACAAGCCGATGTAGCCGTCACGTTGCATGATACGCCTATAGATTCCACGATGGTAGATACAACGGCTCTACAATTGGCATTTGATGTACCGGACGGGCAGTTAGATACTATCCGTTTTCGCTTACAACCGATGGGATTGGATATAGCAACCCAATCGCTCCGCACATGCGCTTTAGCAGATGTTGGTGGCGAACTGTATGCGGTATCTCATATCGCTTTAGGAACGTCAAGGATAGGTTTTGGCGATTTCTCCATACCGATAGATACCTTGTATGGAGATGCTAACGTGAACCTTGCCAATCAACTCATCACTACCGATGGACTACATGTTAGTTGCGATTCATTGGATGCCCAAGTGGATGTCAAAAGTACCCGCTTTGATATGGAGACGATGGAGACACGTTTTGCAGCAGACGCCACGATGCAAGGCAATGCGTTGACGGCACGAGGGATGTACAATATCAACACCGAACAATATGACCTGCAAGCCGACTTGAAACATATTGACCTCTCTCCTTTCCTGTCTAATCCAACGCGCACACTCTTTACCGGTTCGCTGAAAGCGCAAGGACAAGGTTTGGACTATAAGTCACGCCAAACACGCAGTCATGTCGTGCTGGATCTTCCAAACTGTATCTACGACAGCATAGACGCTTCGGGCATTCAGTTAGATGCCCAATTAGTCAGACACACGCTGTCCGGCGATTTGCACTTACCTGTTTCCTATAAAGATTCTGCCTTTTCCGCACAAGTAGAATCGGAGAATCAGTTCCGTATTATAGAATTATTTTCCAAGTACCCACAAGTGGATTATCACACCCATTTGCAACAACTGCAAGCACATATAGCTGATGAGCAAGTCACGGTTCCGTTTATGGATCTTGATTTCCAAACGGACTCGGCAACGCAATGTCATCTTGTGGCAGATAACTTAGATGTGCATGTTCAAACGCCCCAACACCTCCTGTCTTTCTTGCAGGCGGTGCCGCCGTTGATGACCACCGTAAGTGATTCCGCTACGATAGGAGGTATTATGTCCTGTACCGATTTGACTTTAATCGACACGTTGCGTAATCTTCTTCCCGCACTCACGGCACGTGTCAAAGTCAATCATAATAGTGTGGTGCAACCTTTCTTGGATAAATACGGCTTGGACATCAATTCCTTAGACCTGTCTCTTTCTTCGGACACTACCGGCACAACATTGCTGACCGATATTTCTATTCCTGCGTTGGAGCCGGAAGACACAACGGCACTGCGCCTGCCTACAGCAGATGCTCATATAGAAGTAGTTTGCCAACCTTCTACCACAGATTTGACTATTACTTCTTCCGCAGGCATGACAGACGGGCTATTATCTATGCACAACATCTGCACCGACCTCACCCTCAACACGCATATACACCGTCATGAACACGATTTAACGGGTAGTGGTTCTATTTTGTTTGACAGTATAAACATTGGAGCGACTGATTTAGGCAATCAAGCCATCACCTTCACTCTTGAGCCTTCGCCCAATTATCACAAAGGGGCATTCAGCGTGCAAGCCCAATTAGATGATATCTCGTTGGATTTGGTAGATAGTTTATTATCCGTACCTGAATTGGACTTGAACGGTTATCTCCGCACGGCTGTTACTTTAGACGGACTGCCATCATCAACAGATGTGTCAGCCCAAGTGCTGCCGATAGAGGTAAAAGCCAAATATCAGCCCCTTGAAGCAGAACTGTCGTTAGGCGAGATACCTATCACAATGGAGCATAACCAAATACATCTGAATGGCTTGCCCATCTATGGCGTAGATAGCTCATACCTCGCTTTGTATGGCGGATTTGACTTGGATTCACTGGCTGTGGATATAACGTTTGAATCGGATAGTTTTGCCCCTCTGCGTCTGCTACAAGGCGGTCCGCTACTTATCTATGGAGATTTTGCCACTGCTCTTCGCGGACGTGTATCCGGACCGGTTGACCATCTTGCCACACAAGCCGATGTCACCATTCTGCCAATCACGAATCTGACGTATCCTATCGATGCGAAAAACTTGGCACAGGTCAACCCACAAGGTACGGTTCGTATCACCTATGCCGACAGTCTGCAATTAGGAGGCGAAATAGTGATTAACGACGGTTTGGTCAAGTACTCACCCAAAGCCTATCCGATGATGCCTTTCCGTGTGGACTCCGGCAGTTATATACGTTTTAATGGACCTGTCGGTGCAACAGAAATGGCAGTATCAGCCTCTCAACAAATCAAAGCCAGCGTACAAACTGCCAATGAGGATTCACGGCGAGTCGAATTTAACACCGGCGTTAGTATTCATGGACAACTGGATTCGATAGGTATTCACTCCATTGATTTCTTTTTGGAAGCCCCCAAAGATGAACGTATTACACAGGAGTTAAACACTGTCTCTGTCGAGGATCGTGAGGGATTAGCAGCCACTTTGTTGGCCACCGGTATGTATGTCGGTGAAAGCAATGTGGCAACACAACAAAGTGGTTATGCGTTGTCCAGTATTGTCAATAGCAAGATTAACGCCGCTATGGCTAATTCCAAAGCCGGAAAGGTGGTGGATATAGACATCAGTTCCGGAGAAAAAATGCATAATAATAATGTCAAAAGTCAAGACTTGGGACTGACTATCAGCAAATCGTTCCTGCAAGATAAACTTAAAATCACGGTAGGCACTTCCTTGTCCGACAATCCGCAAGTAAACAAAACCTACGGACTGCTGAATAATATCAGTGCCGATTATAAACTGACACCTAAGGGTGGGGTATTGCTTCATCTCTTTTCTAAACGTGATTTTGATAATGTATTAGAAGGCGAGTTATACAAGTCCGGCATAGGTATTCGCGCCACAAAAGATTGGAAAAAACTCCGCCGAGACTCACTCGCCTATACGTATAGTCTGACAGGCGATTGCGATGTCGTCTATCGCAGCAATAACTCTATCGGACCGGACGCAAATATCATATTTGCTATTCGTAACCTCTGGGGAAACGGCGAAACATTTTCTATACGTTATAAATGTGCTTATTATTGGTCATTACGCAAACGTTTTTCGGGAGATCCTACAAACAAAAATACATATAAACTGGGAGCCGATATGGCACTTACTTTCCCGTATTTGCATTGGTTAGGAGACCATAATCCGGAGGGGAACACACGGTATCTGTTCGGCTACCAATACGAGAATATAGCCGGCGGCTATTCCGTACATAAATACTATGCGTCGTTCTCTTATCTCATTCGCTCCGGACAATTCATCACACACTCGTTCACTCCGTTCTCTCTTTCCGTTATACAGATGAAAGCCTCTGATGCCAATTTGACGGATAAGGCTGCCGACTATCCACAACTTATAGCGGTGCTTGCCGGAGACGAGTTTGTGCCTTCTATCGAATATAGTTTGGTTTACGATAATTACCGCACCAAACGTGCCGTTAATACGTTCTTTGACTGGGACATTAAGGAATCCGGTAATATCATCAATGGTCTTTTCTGTGCTTTTGGACATGATTGGAATAAAAAAGATAAAAAGATTGGGGCAGTCATTTTCAATCAGTTCGTCAAAACCAGTCTTGAACTGCGTAATAAGTTCAATCTAACGCCAAAAATATGTTTCGCCACACGGCTATATGCGGGAGCTGTTATTCCAATTGGCAATTCCGAATTTGCTCCTTTATCTGAAAAATACTACACCGGTGGTCCGAATAGTTTGCGTGCAGCTTCCCCGTACGCATACGGACCCGGCAATTTTTATAGTCCTAAATATAACCAATCGTTTTTCCATGCTGGTGATATACGCCTCGAAGCCAATGTCGAATTCCGTTTCCCTATTGTGTGGAAACTATACGGTGCTGTCTTTGCCGATGTGGGAAACGTTTGGAATTGGGAAGACACATGGAAAGTAGCAGAGCGAACAGGTCAGACTGATTTGGTTAAAAAATTCGAGATTAGAGACGATTTAAAAGACGGTATCCGTGTTGAGACCTTGGGCAAGCAGTTAGCGCTCGGAACGGGATTTGGTTTACGTTTAGACATTGAGTCTATTGTTATCCGTTTAGATTTAGGAGTAGCCATTCATGCTCCTTACGCCACCGGTAAATCCACTTATTATAATATCCCCGATACCAAGGACGGCTTCCGCTTCAATTTCGGCATCGGTTATCCTTTCTGATAGTATGAATTGTATGTCAGCAATGTCAGCATTTTTCAATTAGTTGATTAAGGTATATATCCCGTCT
The DNA here is from genome assembly GCA_024400275.1 of Paludibacteraceae bacterium. The sequence continues at coordinate 16,506 of JAKSMY010000045.1, forward strand.
GATTTCCTTCATATATATTCACTTACTGAAAATTTTTGCAAAAATATGACTTTTTTTTATTGTTGTCCGGTAAAAGTTGAAGATTTAAGATAGTTACAAAAAAATCGGGC
>JAKSMY010000046.1 GCA_024400275.1 Paludibacteraceae bacterium
TATCTACTTTGGATGCCAACGGCACACCAATACATGTCTATATAGGTGATTTTGCTACCCTTGGTTATCAAGGCGAACTCAAAGGCGGCGGTGAAGAGGTTATGCCGACACCTCCTATTATCCCTGCAAACCCCGAGGCACACATATCCACAGGCATCGGTGCGCTAAAAGACGGAAAATGCTCGAATGGCATATTCTTAATGAATAATCGCCTCCTCATCCGCCGCAACGGCAAACTCTTTAATGCCCTCGGCGGAAGAATGAGATAGAAATGTTAGCTCCCCCCCCCCCCCCTTACCGAGGGGGGGCATGGGGGTGTCCTTAAAAATCGTAACATTCCTATACGTATGTTATACTTATATTATACATATAATACGGCAAAGCGCGACTCTATTTCGGGATCATCTCGCGACCACATAAAAACTGTCTAAACCAAAAATAAATCATTTTCCATTCTCAATTTTTCATTTTCCATTCAAAAAGTTTGCATATATCAAATTTTTGTTGTACCTTTGCAGCCCAATCACCCAATTTGTGGTTGGAACGTAAGAAATGCGGCGATGTTGTCATCAACGAATACTGCATCAGCCGTGATTGTTTAACCAAATAATAATTACTGTCATGTACTTGACATCTGAAAAAAAAGCTGAACTCTTTGCCCAATACGGCAAAGATGCCAAAAACACCGGTTCGGCAGAAAGCCAAATCGCTTTGTTTACTTTCCGTATCAACCACCTTACCGAGCACCTGAAAGCAAACCGCAAGGACTTCGGTACCGAGCGCGCTTTGACAGCTCTAGTTGGTAAACGTCGTCGTCTTCTGGACTACTTAAAGGCTAAAGACATCGAACGCTACCGTGCCATCATTAAGGAGTTGGGTATCCGTAAGTAAGTGTTTAGGGCACTCTACAAAATTCAGCGAACAAAGACTCTTCCCAAACGGAGGAGTTTTGTTTTAGATAATACTTTATAATATGAAACATATATTTCTATTAGCCTTTACCATCACGACGGCACTGCTGACAGGCTGCAAGACAACCGAGACCGCCGTAGAAGCAAAGGGTGTCCCGTCCGGTAATCAGGTACAAACGATGCCCGTTGCAAACACAGAACAAACATTCTGCTCCGAGTTACTGAAACAAAGTATAGCGGAAAAAGAAAACGTCTTTTTGAGTCCGGCTTCTGCCGCTATGGCTTTGAGTATGCTGACTCCCGGAGCCGCAGGACAGACACAACAGGAACTGAAAAACATTGTGCCTGCCATCTCGCTTGACACCACCCAACAACTCAAGGTGGCTTCGGCTATTTGGATCAACGAGGGATTCAAAGTGAAACCGGCTTTCCTGCAAGCCAACAGCAATGCCGAGGTATATGCAGGTAAGATAACGGCGAACAAAGTGAATAAATGGGCGGACCAGCACACCAACGGCAAGATTGCGAAAATCATGTCCGAACCTATGCCCCGCTACGAAATGATTCTGACCAATGCTCTCTATTTCAAAGCACAATGGCGCAACACCTTCTATGAATTTAACACCGAAAAAGAACCTTTCTTCGGTACATTGGGCGAGAAGAAAATAGACATGATGCACCAGACAACCCACTTCCAATATAGTCAAAACGACCTTTATCAGGCTATTCGAATGTTCTATACTTCTCCCTATTGCATGGATATTATCCTTCCTCGTGAGGGGCAAAAAATGGAAGACATCGTTGATTCCATTCAGCAAATAGATATGAGCCTCGCTCCTAAAAAGAAAGTGGAACTCAGCATGCCTAAATTCAAGATGGAATATGAGAAACAGTTGAACGACTACCTGAAAACAATGGGATTACGCACCTGCTTCTCTCGCGAAGCCGATTTCTCCCCTTTGAGCAATACGCCCGTATATGTGGACTTGGTAAAACAAAATACCTTCCTATCCATCGACGAAGAAGGAACAGAAGCCGCTGCCGTGACTACAATAGCCATGAAAGCAATGGCATTCCGCCCCGAACCCGAACAAATATACGAGATGAAAATCAACCGACCTTTCATTCTCTTTATTCGCGAAACGGAAAGCAATCGCGTCCTATTCTTCGGAGTTATCAAAAATCTATAGTCAGGAGATGTCGGAATAATGCCCCTTCTCTATACGAAGGCGGTCTAATTGGCGTTTGTAGATACGATTATACTCGTCCTCCAACTGTGCGTCCTTATCCAATATATCATTGGCGGCCTGACGCGCCTGCATCAGAATCTGACCGTCGGTAGCCAAACTGGCTATATGCAATTCAAAAGGCATACCGGATTGCAAAGTACCGTCCATATCACCGGGTCCGCGCAGTTGTAAATCAGCCTCTGCAATACGAAAACCATCGTTGGTAGCCACCATGATGTCCATCCTTTGACGGGTTTCCTTGCTCATTTCCAAACGTGTCAGCAGGATACAATAACTTTGTTCTGCTCCACGACCGACACGACCACGTAACTGGTGCAACTGACTAAGCCCGAAACGTTCGGCATTTTCTATAATCATCACCGAAGCATTGGGCACATTAACTCCCACTTCAATCACTGTGGTTGCCACCAGAATCTGTGTCTCGCCGCGCGCAAAACGTTGCATTTGCTCGTCCTTGTCTTTGGCTTTCATTTGACCGTGCACCATGGATATTTTATATTCCGGGAAGGTCTCGCATAGCGTATTAAAGCCATTCTGCAAATCCTGCAAATCCATTTTTTCATTCTCCTTAATCAGCGGATACACCACATATACCTGCCGTCCGGCTTCAATCTGCTGCCGAATAAATGCATTGACACTCTGCCGCCGCTGTATAGAATAATGCAAGGTCTGAACAGGTTTACGTCCGGGAGGCAATTCATCAATAACACTCGTACTGAGGTCACCATGCACAGTCATTGCCAATGTACGAGGAATAGGCGTGGCTGTCATTACCAGTACATGAGGAACGGTCTCGCTCTTATTCCACAACCGGCTACGCTGCTTTACGCCAAAACGGTGCTGTTCATCGATAATAACAAGTCCCAGTCGGGCAAACTGCACCTCGTCCTCTATCAGGGCATGTGTACCTATTAGTATATCTATATCGCCCGCGCGTAAGGCAGCATGTAAGGGTTCGCGTTGTTTCTTGGTAGTGGAGCCTGTCAATAACGCCACACGTACTTCCGGCATATTCTTCAGCATACCGGTCAGCGTTTCTAAATGCTGATTGGCTAATATCTCCGTAGGAGCCATGATACATGTTTGGAAGCCATTATCGGCAGCCAACAAAGCGCATAAGAGTGCCACTAAGGTCTTACCCGAACCTACATCTCCTTGCAGCAAGCGATTCATCTGATGTCCGCTTTTCAAATCTCCATGAATCTCCTTTACCACACGTTTTTGTGCGTTCGTTAAAGCAAACGGCAGACATTCCTTGTAAAAACGGTTGAAGCGGCTACCCACATGGGGCATCGGGTAACCGATATGTTCCTCCCGTTTCTTTTTTTGCTTCAGGATATGCAGTTGAATATAAAACAGTTCCTCAAATTTCAGCCGTTCACGCGCTTTCTGCATTGAAGCCACATCTTTTGGAAAGTGGATATTGATTAACGCCTCCGTCAGCCCCATCAGATGATAATGCATCAGCACGTCCATTCCTATCGTTTCCGGCACACCCGTCTCCTTCAGATCCGGCATAAGTGATGCAATAATCTGTCTCATTCCTTTCGTATTCAAGCCGCAGCGTTTCATGCTTTCGGACGTTTCGTACATAGGTTCGAGCCCCTGCGTCATCTCAGGAGTGACCTTGTTCCAGAGCGTTAATTCAGGATGCACAAAGTTCCACTCATGGTTAAATCGGGACGGCTTGCCAAATAACAGATACGGGGTATTGAGTTCTAATTTCAAGAAACGTATTCCTTGAAACCACACCAATTCGCAAGTATGGCTGCCATCGTTAAACGTGGCGGATATACGTTGTGCTTTGCCGATACCAACCGGATGCCATTCCGTAATGACACCTTTAATCTGCACGGCTGTATCTTCGTCTTCTATTTGAGCGATGGTGTAGAATTTACTGCGGTCCACATACCGGTAGGGATACTGGTGCAACATATCGAGGGCTGTCTGCACCTTCAATTCTTTACGAAGAATGTCGGCACGACGAGTACCGACATTCTTACAATAGGTTATATCTCTTACTGATAGATCCACGTTGAACGGGTTTAGCAGGTTTAACGGGTTTAGCAGGTTGAGCGTTGGGGCTTATTGCAAACGGAAGACAACAGGCAAAGTAAACTTAACACGTACGGGTTTACCGCGTTGCATACCCGGCTTCCACTTAGGCATAGATTTAATTACCCGGATAGCCTCTTTGTCCAATGACGGGTCAACGCTACGAACCACATTGATATCTACAATGGAACCGTCTTTATTAACCACGAACTGGCAGATAACACGACCTTGAATACCATTTTCTTGAGCAATAACCGGATACTTGATATTCTCGCTGAGATACTTCATCATAGCAGCCGTACCACCGGGGAATTCAGGGTTATTCTCCACAATGACGAACACGACATTATCCTCTTCCTCTTCTTCTTTGATTTCTACAGGAGCCTGAATAACGACTTCCGTCTTGTCGTCCTCTGTATTGATGTTAATTTCTTCGGTCTGAACATCATCTTCCACAACATTCAGCACTTCAACCTCTTGAACGGCTGGAGGTGGAGGTGGAGGGGTTACATCCTGACTTGTTTGCTGAATTTCAATTTCCTCTTCGAAGGCAAATTCCGTGTCAGCAACCTCATACTTAGTCACTTCCCTTTCTGTCCATTCAAGGGCAACATAACAAACGCTCAGCACGAAGACAAAACCAAGAAGCACATACGAGAACTTCTTATCTTCCAGACTGGCACTTGGGTTCTTTTTGAGTTGCATATCAATAGATTTTAAGATTATTCCACAATTTTGGACTGCAAAGTTACGGAAAAAAAATCAAATACGCAAATTATTGTGCATTTTTTGGCATTTTTTACTTGTTTTTGCGCTTGATTAGCCAATCTATATAGACTTGATGAAGTGAAATCAACGGCCATAAATGGTAGTGAACCAGTATTCCCATTAGCTGAAAGCCCGGTGACAAGCCCTTTAAATTGGCTATTTCATTCTCTCGATAGAGGTCAGCATATTTACGTCTCGTTTGGTTGGACGCACATTGCAGCATAAGGGCTATTTTATCCTCCACTTGTTGTCTGTAGCAATCCTCCATATTTTGCTCCCACACGCCCCACCCGCGCATCAGCCGTTCTGCCTCTTGCCAATAACGAATAAGACAATCAAAGTGCTTATCCGTCTTAACGGATGTGATGGATTGTGATTGATGGACATAATGGTACGCACTATCGGAAATCGTAGATATAGTATGTACATAATGCTCCATTTGGAGCATCACGATACGATCTTCCCCATAATCCAATCCTTCGGGGGCATACATTGGATGCGCTAATAACCATTTACGCAAATACAATTTCCCCCATAATGCAGTACAATGATTCACCAAATAATTAGCGGGAAGTGAGGTTCGTAATGAATCAAAATCATGAACAATACTTCTTTGGTCACTCCAATTCTCAATAAACAAAGCAATCACCATTTCTGCTTCACTGCGGAGGGCTTCCTTTACCAAGCAGGAAACATAGTTTTTGTCTATCCAATCGTCCGAATCTACGCATGTGATATAGTCCCCTGTAGCGTTTTCTATACTTTTTCTCCGTGTGTAGGCTAATCCGTGATTCTTGTCATTGTGATAAATATGCACTGCCGATTGCCGATGCGGATATTCGGCTACTACTTGCTCTAATAGCCCAACACTATCATCGGTGCTACCATCGTTCACAAAAACATATTCTATATTATCATAGTCCTGCTCCATGAGCGAGCGCACGCAACGCTCAATGTATGGTGCTACATTATAAACAGGGACAGAAATGGAAACAAGTGGATTCATAGCAATTGCTTTTTCTTACACATCATTCTACAAAACATGATTTCTGCAAAACCCGACACCACAATCGCACTCACCACTACAAGTACACTCGGGCAGAGCCACAGCCCTATGCCCGCTATCAATAGGCAGGTCAACAGAGCCACTACTTGATTCCACGTCACAAACGAATAGTGATTAGTGGAAATAAATACAAACTGCAAATAGGCACCCACTACGAGCCATGTATAGATGCTGGCACTCAGTATCACAGCCGCCGGATATGCGTCCAACATCTCCTTGCCGCCCATAAATAAAACTATCCAATATCCTAATGCCACTACAAAAACCATCATACCCAGTCCTATCCACCGTTCGTAACGCAAAATCTTATTAACCAGTTCACGAGTGGCTTTGGTCACCACTTCCGGGAAGAGAGCCTTATTGATACTTTGCGTGAACATACGCGGTATTTGCACCACCTTGCTTGCCAAGTCATAGATAGCAACCTCGCGCATACCCAAAAAGACACCAATGATGTTAGTGAGCACACGCTCTTTTAAACTTCCTGCCAAATCGGTTAGGAAAAACGGCCAACCTGCCCGAACATATTCCAATATATCTGCTTTGGAAACAGTGCAAAAACGTATGCCTTGACCTAACATATACACCATAGCCGCCACTGCTCCAAGCATCATAGTGCCTGTAACGATAGCGGCATATACCACCACCTCGCCACCTGCCGTTATCAATCCTATTACCAACGGGATTTGCGCTATGCGGCATAGCAAATTGATAACAGTGGGTATTTTCATTTGTTTCATACCCTGAAAATACCACTGAGGGAAGAGTATATTTACCGCATTTTGAGCAAACAGAACCCAAAACAACAAGCGATGGGTAGATAGCACCTCCACATATTCAACCACAAGTATTGCCACTGCTGCCATTACCATAAACAGAAGGCCTTTGACACAAGCCATCACAGAGACTATTTTAGACAATTGCTCTTTGTTGTCGCGGTGAAAAGAAACGGCTTTAATAGCGGGAAAATCAAAACCAAATTCTATCACAATCTGAAAGTATTGTACAATAGTGAAAATAAACACATACCAACCATATTGCTCTATTCCCACTCTGCGTATCACAATAGGATAAAGAACAAATCCTATCAAGGCACTTAGCAGTTGCAGGGCTGTCATATAGCCATAGTTGTCCAGCACTTTGTTTTGGTGCAACTGACTAATGATATGTTTATATTTTTGCAGCACGGTCCAGCACCTCTTTATACACTTCTATCAATTGTTTCGCAATATTCTCTTTATACGCGATATTCACGGCATGAGCATGCTGCGTCTCGGCGTTGTATAGCGCAACATCCTTCATTATTTGCTCCATCGCCTCAGCCAAAGCCCCTGTATCTTCTACCGGCACACGTATGCCTTGCTCTTTTGACAATACATATTCCGGCACTACTTCCGTACCTACCACGGGCAACCCCATTGATAGGGCTTCCAATACTGCCACAGGAGCTGCTTCTACCCTGCTACTCAGCACAAAAGTATTCGCCTTACTCAGTTCTTCCCGCACGCCCTCTTTACCTATTTCCCCCGCAAAACTTATTCTATCACGGTGGCGACATTGCATCAACAGATGCTGAAATTCCTCTTGTTCAAAGTTCTCGCCCACTATTCTCAATTCGCAATTGGGTACTTGGTCACATAGTTGATCCCATGCCCGCAGGAGTATATCATACCCTTTTACCGCATAATAGCCATTCACGCTCACAAAGCGGAAAGGCATAGAATCGGTTGGCCGGTTGGTCCTAACAACAGGCGAAAAGAAATCGGTATCTACAATATTGCCTATTACATGAAACGGCACCTCGCGCGTGAGAAAGGTCTGCATCTTGGGGATTAACTGCTCCGACACGGGTATCAAACCGTCTGCATTGGAGTAGCCCTCTTGCAAAAACTCCGTCATCCATGGTTCAAAATAGTTCTTTGCCAATTGGCATTTCTGCCCGAACATACCCCGATGTTCGGTCACCACATAGGGCACTTCCCACTTCTTTTTTATCTTGGCAGCCGCGTATGCGCCCCACGTGCCGCTATGAACGTGAATCAAATCGGGCACACCGTATTTATCTGCATATTGCGTAAAAAGTCGCAATGTGCGATGTGCCCATAAGCGGATATTCCACCTTGGGCAACGAGGAAGCGTGCGCTGGTAAAAACGTAATGTTTCCACACCCTGCTCCTGCACAAAAAAAGAGCGCAAAGGGAAGCGTTTCACATTCAGCACATCCCGCTTATATACCGTCCACGGCAACGTCACATTGGCGAGAATATGCACCTCCACACCCTGCTCCTGCAATGCCTTAGCCTGATGTTGCACAAACTGACCGCCCTGGGGAATATACCACGATGGAAGTTCTAATATTCTCATGCTTGCGTACGTTTCCAAATATATTTCTTCACCAGATAGAGTGCCAACGGCATCCATTTTCTACGGCACCATTGCCATTCGCCATTGAGAGGCGTAAGCGTACCGCCCATTCCCTGTTTGAACTGATACACAGCATTGGTGGAATGTGTAGATGCTCCCATTTTCTCGTTATCAAAACTGCGATAGCCTTGACTTGCCAGATAAGGTAGCACATCGCGATAGATAGCAAAACCCGCAAACAACCGTTTACCTTTTTCTGAGGTGGCAGCATATAACCCACCCGCGTGGGTTCCGACCATGTGTATCAATAGCGAAGCTACGCGCTCGCCCTCGTCGGTGGTTTCAAAGAAGAGACGGAAATGTTTGTCCTCCAATAGGATACGAATATACTCTGTTGTGTGAGGTACGGACATGTTTTTAGCTGTACACATTTTTGCGTACAACGCCATATAATCCTGAATATCTTTTTCGGAGACCTGCTCTATTACTTCCAAATGCAAACCTTTAATCTGGTCCATTTTGCGTGACCAGTTTCTGTCCGGCTGTAGCGGTTGCATTAAATCAATAATGGACGTAAGTTGATAAGAGAAACTACCCACGGGCCGTAAATATCCGGCTTGCCGCAATGCCACCTCACGCTGAGGATTATACACACTCTGGTCGTTCAACTCCACGATATCCGCCAAGTCCATCACCTCCCGATAGAACGCACTGACTTTGCCCGCTTTCACTCCGTCATATCGCAAAGCAGGGGCTTGCAGCATCAGATAGCGTATGCCTGCATAGCGTTTCAGATGACCCACACATGCTATATCCTCATCCAACAAATAGACCAACTCACGGCGATTTGTGGCTTGGGCATCTACCCAACCTACACACTGGCAATAGGGTACATGCTCCCATTTAATAATCGTAGCGTAAAAATGTTCGCGGTCAACTAAGGTCATTTTCTCAATGCTTCTTAAATGTGAATAATTGATATAAGAAATGAGGTACCGCAAACCACCACGAGAAATATTTCTCTACGCTGTAATAGGTTACGGGCACAGCCCCAAACTGCTTGAAATGCAATGCTACACCGCGCATCATGCTACCCTCAAAATCAAACACCACACCTTTCTCTCGCGCCAATTTGATACCTTCCAATACCAAGAGCGCCATCGCGCCACTATCTTTATACCGATTATCCTGTGCCGCTATCAGATAGTGCATTGTTTCTTTGTCCCAAACCATATAACCCGCTGCCAACAGGTCGTTGTCGGCATTACGTATAGCAATCAACTGTGCTGCCTGTTCACGTTGGGCTTTGCGGTTAAGCACTAAAAAGAACTCGCGAGAGTAACTGATGGTTTTGTGTTTTTGCAGCAAACACTCGGTATGAAAACGGTAGAAATCCTCCGCATTCAGGTCTCTATCCGCATGCAGTGATAGGGCTTTCTGCAATTGACGTTTCTTATTGCGTGAAAAACCATCTATCACCTTGTCCAAGTCGCTCAGGTCCTGCAACTGGTAGGTCACGCGCTCTCTCACCTTATACCCCAAGGCACTCATTTCAGCCGGCAAGGGGCTGCCTATCGGGTATTGCTGGTAGTAATACGACAAATTCATTGACTGCAGTTTGGCATCTATCTGTTGTGCCAAATCATGTGCGTGGGCAACCGTGCAAGTCTCCGGATTGATCCACATTCCACCTATTTGTGTCTGTTGGGGCATCACGATATACCGCATCCACCAACGTTTGCGAATCAGGCAAGGCATATCCGGCAGTATTTCCTGCCATTCTTTGCCTGCACAAACGGCATCCATCCACCACGATTCCATAAAAATAGGTCTTTCCATAACTGTTCTTTTTATGTTTTGGCTACAAAAGTACACTTTTTTTTGCGTAATTGCAAATTTTTTTGTACCTTTGCGCCGAAAATACTAAAAAAACACCACTATGGACGAACTAAAACAAATACTTGCCACGGCTCAAACGTGGTTAGACGGAAATTATGATGCTGAGACGAAGGCACAGGTAAAACGCATGATGGATGCAGAGGATAAATCAGAACTGATAGATTCTTTTTATCGTACTCTTGAATTTGGCACAGGCGGTTTGCGCGGAATTATGGGACCCGGCACCAACCGTATGAATAAATATATTGTAGCACAGGCTACGCAAGGTTATGCCAATTACCTTAATAAAATAGCCAAAGAAGGAGGTTTTTCCACCATTAAGAAAGGCGAACAGGTGAGCGTTGTCGTGGGTCACGACTGCCGTAATAACGGACGGCTCTTTGCCGAAACGGTAGCCGATGTATTTGCTGCCAACGGTATCAAAGTGTATTTATTTGAAAGTTTGCGCCCTACGCCTGAAGTCAGTTTTGCTATCCGCCACTTGAAATGCCAAGGAGGCGTTAATGTGACGGCTTCACATAATCCGAAGGAATATAACGGCTACAAAGCCTACTGGGAGGACGGTTCACAAGTGCTGCAACCCCATGACCAAGGTATTATTGACGAGGTAAACAAGGTCACAGTGGCAGATGTAAAAACAGGCGGCAATAAAGATTTGATTCAAATCATCGGTGGCGAAATGGACTATGACTATATGATGGCAGTCAAATCGGTTATGATTGACCAAGATGTCATCAACCGTCAAAAAGACCTTAATATCGTATATACGCCTCTTCACGGTACCGGCCGTCAGATTATTCCGATGTGCCTGCGTTCATGGGGGTTCGAGAATATCCACGTTGTACCCGAACAGATGGTTATTGACGGTAACTTCCCCACCGTTGTCAGTCCCAATCCTGAGAACTCTGAGGCAATGACGATGGGCATGGCTCTTGGTACCAAACTGGATGCAGACCTTGTAATCGCCTCAGACCCCGACGCTGACCGTATCGCTATCGTGGTACGCAACGACAAGAACGAGTGGGTAATTATCAACGGCAATCAGACCTGCATGATGTATTGCTACTACATCATCAACAACATGAAGAAACTCGGCAAACTGACACCTGATATGTATTTGGTTAAGACCATTGTGACGAGCGAAGTTATTCGCCGAATAGCCGACCGTCAAGGCGTTACTTTAACCGATGAATACACGGGATTTAAGTGGATTGCCAATCGTATTCGTTTGTGGGAAGGACAACGTAAATATATCGGTGGCGGTGAGGAGTCGTTTGGCTTTATGGCATACGATGCCGTACGTGACAAATGTTCACCATCGGCTATCTGCCTTATCTGCGAAATTGCCGCATACGCCAAGGACCACGGCATGTCGCTTTACGAGTACCTTCTGAATATATATATGGAATATGGGTTCCAGCGCGAATCGACCATCAATATCGTCCGTCCGGGTAAATCGGGGGCGGAGGAGATTGCCGGCATGATGGCTAATTATCGTCAGAACCCGCCTCAAGAATTAGCAGGAGAAAAGGTTATACGCATTAAAGATTTCCAACTATCCATCGAGAAAAACCTCGTTAATGGTGCATGGGTAGAAACACCTATTCACATGGCATTGGAAGCCAAGTCGAACGTGCTGCAATACTTCACCGAAGGTGGTTTGAAAGTAAGTGTTCGTCCTTCTGGTACCGAACCTAAGATTAAGTATTACTTTGAGATTCCGGCAGAGATGAAATCCATCAAGGATTACGAGGCTGCCACCGCAGCCGCCGAGGCTCGCGTGCCCGCCATCAAAGCCAGTCTGGGTATATAAAAGAGCCAATACAAAGAAGGGATAGACACATGAGAACTAAATTAACCTTGCTACTAAGTTTGATTGTACTTAGTATTTCAGCACAAGACAAAGTTGTCACACGTGATTTGGCTATTTATGATGCCCAAATTCTATCTTTAAACTCAAAGGGTATTTCGTGCAGAATTGGCGATGAAACCATTACTTTTAGTGCTGAAGAATTATCAACTGTCACTCTGTCTAATGGGCAAGTTAAAACATACAACAGCCCAATAAAAGGTGCCGTTGAACACTATCCCAATTCCGTCGAGAAACAAACCATTGAAGAAAAACAAGAAGAGTCATCAATTCAAACAGAAAAATACGATGTTATTGTATTGAATAATTCAAGTCGTATTGATGCCAAAATTACAGAAGTAGGTGACACTGAAATTAAATACAAGAAGATATCCAATTTAGATGGACCTACTTATGTTCAAAAAACATCAGATATTGCCGCTATCATTTACAAGAATGGGGAAATTGTTGCCTATAAAACGAACAACCAGTCCAATAGCAATTCCTATCAAACACGTAGTTCACAATGCGGTAATAAAAAAATAACATTTCAATCCTATGTGGAAGTAGGTGCATTATTTGGTAAAAACAATCTGCTTGATGACGTCGATAAGTTAAAGAAACTTCTCAATGTCCCCATTTCAATTGATTATTCTATGCTTGCCGGTCCATCTGTTGATTTTGTGGCAGGTGCTCGTTTGAATGACTATTTATTTTTAGGCGTTGGTTTGGGTTTTCAACTGAAAACTATGACTACCGACATTTCTACCACGATTGCCGGGTACAAAATAGAAGGTGACCTTAGGGAAACGATGCTCTCGTTACCCCTATATGTGAATGCACGTGTTTACTATCCAAAGAATATCAAGTGTATGCCATATTTTGATCTTTCCATCGGCGGAAATTTTGGACTCACTGACCAACTGAAAATAGATGCGTCTGCAAGCTCAGAATATGAAAGTTATAAAGAGTCCTTAAAATGGGCAAATGGTTTCTTGTTGAAAGTTGGTTTAGGACTTGATATAAAGCGTTTCTCAATAGGTATCGGTTATCAAATGACACGTCTATTAGGTAAAATTGAATTACCTGAATATGGTAAAATTTCTATATCAGATGTTGAAGATATAGTACAACATGACATATACGAACACATGGGATATGTGAAAATCGGTGTCAAATTAGGTAAACTAAGATAACGATTCAACACATCAACTAACATTTCAAGCGAGGAGGAGAAATCTTTCTCGCTTTTTTTATAGGACGACTAAACATCGTTTGACGTTCGGTTGACCGTCGATTGACATACAAGCGACTTTCGGTCTGCCTTCGGGTGACCTTCGGGAAAACATACAAGTTGAGCAGTGATTAAAACTGTGATTAAAACTGAAAAAGGTTGACACATTTACTGATAACGTATCTTAAAAAAACGTACTGTTTTGACACGCTTCCTAAAAAGGTTGTCATATAGTCAAAAAAGTAGACATACGTTTTAGAGGTGCAAAGATACTGATTAAAACTGAAAAAGGTTGTCATGTGGTCAAAATAGTAGAAATACGTTTTGGAGGCGTGATTTTACCTAAAAAACACAATTAATAGATTAAAAATCTATTTTGTGCCTTGAAAATTTGCATAATTCAGAAAAAAGTTGTACCTTTGGCGGTTAATTTGCGTGAGTACGCCTTGATAGTTGATAGTTGATAGTTGATAGTTGATAGTTGATAGTTGACAGTTGACAGTTGATAATGCACAAAGATAGATGTTTGCCAAAAGCAATGTAGATATTAAAAACCGCCGAGCCACATTCGACTATGAGATATTAGACCGGTATCAGGCAGGAATCGTTCTTTACGGGACGGAAATAAAGTCCATCCGTGAAGGACATGCCTCGTTGGTAGATACCTACTGTACATTCGCTGATGGAGTAAGGAGTAAGGACCGCTTCGCTGATGGAACGACAAAATCGTCTAAACCGGAGTTGTGGGTGAAGCAGATGAATATATCCGAATACAAATTCGGCAGCTACGCCAACCACGAGGTTCGAAGAGACAGAAAACTCCTGTTGCAGAAAAAAGAATTACGCAAACTACAACGACAAGTGAAAGATACCGGCAAAACGATTATTCCTTTGCGTCTGTATATCAATGAAAAAGGTCTTGCCAAATTGGAAATAGGTCTGTGCGTCGGTAAACACGAGTACGACAAGCGGGCAAGTATCAAGGAGAGAGACATGGAAAGGGAAATGAGAAATGAGAATTGAGGACACCCCCCGGTCCCCCTCAGTAAGGGGGAGGAAGGAGAATTAGATTTTTAAAATCTGGTATAAATCCAAAAAAAGAACAAATTAAAACAAAGAATATGAAAAAGAAAGCTTTACTGATGATTCTCGATGGTTGGGGAATCGGTGAAAAAACAACAGCCAACGCTATTTATTCAACCAACACCCCACACTGGAACAAAATCTTGGAGACATACCCCCACAGCCAACTGCAAGCCAGTGGCGAGAACGTAGGTTTGCCCGATGGACAAATGGGTAATTCCGAAGTCGGGCACCTGAATATCGGTGCCGGACGCGTGGTGTATCAAGACCTCGTAAAAATCAATCGCGCTATCAAAGACGAAAGTATTTTAGAAAATCCCGAAATCGTCTCTGCTTTCAAGACGGCTCAGGAGAGTGGCAAGAAACTGCACATCATGGGTCTGACCAGCAACGGCGGTGTGCATAGTTCGTTAGACCACTTGTTCTACCTGCTACATATTGCCAAACTATACGGGCTGGAGGGCAAGACTTTCGTTCATTGCTTTATGGACGGCCGAGATACAGACCCTCATTCGGGCATCGGTTTTATCGATGAATTGGAGAAAAAAATGCAAGAAGAATGCGGTGAAATAGCCAGCATATCCGGCCGATTCTACGCTATGGACCGCGATAAACGTTGGGAGCGTGTCAAAGTAGGTTATGACCTGTTAGTTCACGGAACAGGTGCCGAGTTTGAGAGCATGCACGAGGCTATGGAAGCCAGTTATGCCGCCGACGTGACAGACGAGTTTATCAAACCGATTGTACACGTGCGTGGCGGTAAGCCGGTGGCTAAAATAGAAGAAGGCGATGTGGTTATTTTCTTCAATTACCGCAACGACCGCGCCCGCGAAATAACGGTGGTGCTGACCCAACAAGACATGCCGGAACAGGGAATGACAACCATTCCCAACCTGCATTACTACTGCATGACACCGTATGAGAGTACATTCACCGGTTTGCACATCCTCTTCCCCAAAGAGAACGTACAGAACACGATGGGCGAAGTGGTTGCCAAAGCCGG
The DNA here is from genome assembly GCA_024400275.1 of Paludibacteraceae bacterium. Next base: position 15,483 of record JAKSMY010000046.1, read on the forward strand.
TTTGAAACAACTGCGTATTGCCGAGACGGAGAAATTTGCTCACGTAACTTTCTTCTTCAGCGGCGGCAGAGACGTAGAGTTTGAGAACGAAGAACGTATCTTGATTCCCTCTCCCAAAGTGGCAACTTACGACTTGCAGCCGGAGATGTCGGCTCCGGAAGTAGCCGCAGCCCTGTGCGATGCATTAGACACGCAAAAATACGACTATATCACCCTGAACTTCGCCAATGGCGACATGGTAGGACACACCGGCGTTTATGCCTCTATCCAACAAGCCGTGGTGACCATCGATATATGCGTAGATAGAGTGGTTAAGTCGGCATTGAAGAACGGCTATGAAATAATCATCATCGCTGACCACGGAAATGCCGATCACGCTGTTAATGAGGACGGTACACCCAATACGGCGCACAGTTTGAACCCGGTGCCCTTCGTCTATGTGAGCGAGAATAAGAATGCAAAAGTAGAGGACGGTATCTTGGCAGATGTAGCCCCCAGTTTGTGCCATATTTTGGGTATTGAACAGCCCAAAGAAATGACAGGACGAAACTTGATTAAATAAAAAAATGGCAAAGAACGATTATATCATTGAAGTAAACCATGTCTCCAAGCAGTTTG
>JAKSMY010000047.1 GCA_024400275.1 Paludibacteraceae bacterium
TGCTTGGCTGATTTATAATCGTTATTCAATATACAAGTTGAAATTAATGTTCCTGCAATGTACCTATCAAAAGTCTCTTTGTCATCCACAGGAAGGACATCCGGAAAAAGGGAAGCAAGGTAATTATTCATTGAAAAGGAACGTTGCTGACGCCGAATCAGTTTTTGAAGATCAACGGCTTTGCTGTCTGATCCCAATACAGCACGAACAACGCATGTTGAAATTGGCAAATAATGGAATTCCCCATAGCCGGCAAGAATAACCAATGCAGGCCAGTCTTGAAAGGGAAAATCATGGTCGATGAAGCCTTGCAAAGGGATTCTATCAAAAGCATGCCGTGTAAACATAAAACAACACCACGCATTTTGGGCTTTACCAGATGTCCATAAATCATATTGGACATGCCCTGTTAATGGAGGGTTGTCCTTTCTTACACATGATTTATAGTTGCTACCATCTGCATTCATAGTGTCATAATCGCTGGATACTGCCACGCATTCAGGATGCTGTCGCAAATAATCCACTTGCAGTTGTAATTTGTGGGGATTAGACCAATAATCATCTCCGTCACAAAAAGAGACAAATTCGCCTCCTTCCAACGCGCGGCAACAACTTACCCAATTGGCAGCAATACCGCCATTTTTCTCATTAAGTACCAACTTTATTTTGTCCGGATATTTAGTTTGATATTCACGGAGTATATCTTGAGTGCCATCTGTAGAGCAATCATCTGCGATTACAATATTAAATGGGAAGTTGCACTCTTGCATAAGCATACCCTCTATACATTGAGCAATATAGTCTTTTTGGTTATAGACTATAATTCCACAAGCCACAACAGGATTGGAGATGTAATTATCTGAACGGAGAATCATAGTAGTTAGATTTTAATGAATGATTTCAAATGGACAAGAAGCAATTAACTTTTCTATGTCTATCGAAGGTGGTTGCCATGTTTTCATATATTGAGTAATATTGTCGGACATTAAATTTTCCAATGATAACGGTTCTTTAATATCCTTTCCTACAGATAAAAAATAATCCTTAAATTTAAAGTTATCATCAGGATGCTCTTGATGTGTTAATGTTATCCAAATATTTGGAATTTTATATGCATCTGCAATGATAATACCATGTAAAGATGATGAAAGGATTATTTCACACGAACAGATTGAGTCTATAAAATCATGCCAATGTGAATATTTACAAGGATTTATCCACAAAACAGAGTCTAATTTTGATGATTGGAGCCACTCTTCACCTACTCGTAATGAACTCGCATGAAAAATGATACCAAACTTATAATGTTTGATTGTCTGCGGGTGATAATATTTAGGCAACAACATTGCGGGGTCTCCATATATTTCAGGACATTCTATGCCATGTTCTAATAACACTTTACGAGTCAATGGTCCTCGAACCGCGCATACTTTTTTAGGGCATTCTACATTATCCCATGACGAATCTTTTGAATTTAGACAGCCACTTCCCCATACAATGGTATCCTTTGTCATTGCCCACGGCAAAATACTGCCAATCATAGCAATTGATGGTTTGGCACAAAACAAATGAGGAATAATAACCTTATTAGATAGTAAGTTGGCAAATGGAAGATTGATAAAATCACCCCAATTATAATGTGGAACATGAAAGGTCCATAAGAAAATCCTACTGTTAATCCAATATTTTATACAAATAGCATCTTTATGACATATAGAGGATAAACCATAACGAATTTTCAATATCAACGGATATCTCCAAACTTTATAGTTAGATGGCACTTTGTGAAGTAACTTCATGATTTTGTAGTAATTTGCATTCTTATGTTGGTTATACTCTTATTTCATCATTTACTCACCCTCCGTTCATGTTACGATATTGGCAGGTATTGTAGAGAAAAAGCTTGAATTATCACATATTTTTTGTAGTACTTTTGCAGCAGATTTTCCAAGAATATTCAAATCGGTACTTTAGATTTTCATAGAAAAACATTAAATATAACCTCTCTTATGATTGAACGATATTACGACATCAACACCGAATTAGAAGGCAGCATATTCTTGTTTGGCGCTCGCCAAACAGGAAAGAGTACACGGTGATGCTCAAATAGCCATTGAAATTAAATCTACTGAAGATGTGCAACGAAAACATCTCGGCGGATTAAAAGATTTTGCTGAAGAGCATCCTGCATGTCGTAAGATTTTAGTATCACGAGATATAATTAGCAGGAAAGAAGGTGATATCGAAATACTCTATGTACACGATTTTCTACAACTACTTTGGAACAATAAACTCTTTTAATTCTTTTTCTCTACAATACGTCAAAGATCACATTCTTTTTTGTGAAGTGATATTCCTCCTTGCGGGCGGTGTTCTGAGGTCGTAGGAAACCGTGTAGTCCACGCGACAAGGAAGAAATACCACTAATCAGCTATCTCAATATGCAAAAAAGGCACATAAACGATGATGGTCGTCTATGTGCCATTGGGCGTTTTAATTTCAGTATATATCAATAAAAAACGCGGACTTTGCACTCTTGCTTGTTCCGCCAGTTGAGGCCTTCGCATTGCCTAGTTTTGTAGAACAAGCAACGCGAAGCCCACGCAAATATGTACACACGCGTACCTAATATGATTAAGGTACACTATGAAATACACATTCCGAGGACATCTACCGTTGCAATGTCTTGACAAAACTGTTTGAAATTTGCGAAGTTTCAACTAGCCAAAACAAAGCATCATATAGACGCCTTTTTCAATATGTCTGCAAACCCACCCACGAATGCTAACGAATAGCGCAGACATCCCTGCGTGAACTTTGCGACTGCAAAGGTACAAAGAAAATTTGGAATATCCAAATAAAAATAAAAAAAAATGAGATTAGATAAATTTGGGCAAGGTCTCAGGGTGGTGTTCAAAATGATTGCCGATAACCACGATGTCGGCACCGGCAGTAAAAGCGGCTCGCATCGCCTGTGGAGACGTGATACCACCACCCACTATCAGAGGGACATTCAGCACTTGCCGGACAGCACGAATTATATCGATGGAAACAGGCGTTTTTGCACCTGAACCGGCTTCTAAATAAATAAGTTTCTTGCCCATCATCTCGCCTGCTAATGCTATATCTGCAATCAAAGAAATATTCGTTTGAGGAATAGGCGCAGAATGCGATGCACGGACCACACTGGTTTCTTTTCCTCCGTCAACAAGAATATATCCCATCGAAATCGTTTCAATCTTGGATTCATAAATACGTCTGGCAGCAGAAATTTGTTGTCCGACAAGTAAGTCTGCATTTCTGGACGATAGTACAGATAAATATAGAAGGGCATCTGCCTGTGGCGTAAACTGCTGCGGATTACCCGGAAAGAGAACAACCGGACGATGTGTAAGTGTACGTATTTTCCCGATGAAATCAGGAGAAATAGCACCCGTACTACCACCAACAAAAATCAAATCTACTGCATCTAATTCTCCCTTTTGAAAAGGAATATCATGTTCCGGATCTAACAAAACCGCCAACATGTGTTGACCAGATTGTTTTTTCTCGACTATATACTCATAGATATTCATAATATAGACTATTGCAGGTTTACCGCCAGCGAAAAGATTCAACAAGGTGGCGTGTATCAACCTTTAGGAAATCAATAACCGGAGTAAGAGAATCCTGGTTGGGAATAGTATTGATATATACTGCTGCACGGAAGAAATGTTTTGTTGAGTCCATCAAATAAAACTGAATAGGCGTAGCCGTATTTCCTTCCAATTCATAGTACATGCCATATACGTGGTTAATCGAGTCCACATACTCCTGTTCCGGGATAGCAGTTGCTTTAACAGAATGTGAATAAACAAATTCCTGCGCGTCGTTCAGCAATTGAGGAAGATTGTTTTGAATAGGTAAATAGGAGCAGTGAACGGTGGCGTCAATAGAGGGATAATGCACGTTAATCCACAAAGGGTGAATTGAATCCGCAGATAGTGCCACTGCTGCCCTATTCATCGAAAAAGTATAAGGCAACATAGCCGATGAAGAAAGAGTTTTTTGGCTCAACATATCGTACGTGTGTTCCGGCGTTACAATACGGAAATAACCATATTCTTTAGGTGTGGACGATTTGGAACAGCCACAAGTGCCCACAAAAACAAGCAGCAGAAACACCACTTTTAAAATGCTGATATATCGACGAGATAAAATCATAGACATAATTTAGGTCTGCAAAGGTATAAAAAAATATATATTGAAAAAAGTTTTTTTAGGCAAAACAACAAAAAAGTGCCCGCGCGCTTGTGTATGTGAAAAAAAAGTTGTATATTTGCACGCTAATTTATTCAAGTGACCCTGAAAAACACAATTTATATGAAGAACAACAATTATTGCGTCATTATGGCGGGTGGAATTGGCAGCAGATTTTGGCCATTTTCCAGAAACAAGAGACCCAAACAATTCTTGGATTTCTTCGGTACAGGTAAATCATTATTGCAAATGACAGTGGACAGGTTTCGTCCCCTGATACCTATTGAGAATGTATTGATTGTCACCAACGTTGCTTATCGGGATCTAATTTTGGAGCAAATACCAGATCTGAAAGAAGGGCAAATCTTGTGTGAGCCTGCCCGCCGCAATACAGCCCCTTGTATAGCTTATGCCGTAGCTCATATCAAGGGCTTAGTATTCCAAAAAGTCTATGGTCGTCATTTGCAGGAAAACGAAGAGGTAGATTGGGACAATGACCAATTAAATGCCAATATTGTGGTGGCTCCTTCGGACCACTTAATCTTGCAAGAAAAAGAGTTCCAATCCGTTGTGCAACGTGGATTGAATTTTGTAGAGAAAAACGACTCGTTGCTAACCCTTGGCATGAAACCCACCCGTCCTGAAACAGGCTATGGATATATCCAAATGATGTCCGGTCAAGATAACTTACGCCAAGTCAAGACATTTACCGAAAAGCCCAATATAGATTTGGCAAAAGTATTTGTGCAAAGCGGCGAGTTCTTGTGGAATTCAGGTATTTTCCTGTGGAACTTACGTACTATTCGTCACGAGTTTAAGAAGAACTTACCCGAAATAGCCAATAAATTCTTGCAGGGAGAGTGGTTTATGGGTACGGACAAAGAGGAAGAATTCATACAAGACATATTCCCAACCTGTCCAAATATCAGCATCGACTATGGTATTATGGAAAAGGCCGCCTCGGTACACGTTTTGATGGCCGATTTCGGTTGGTCGGATTTGGGAACATGGGGTTCGCTGTACGAACTAAGCGATAAAGACGAATGCCAAAACGCCACATTGAAATGCAACGCAACGTATTACGAAAGTACCGGCAATGTGGTTGCTATGCCGGAGGGGCATTTAGCCGTTATTCGTGGGCTGAAAGACTTTATTGTTGCCGAAGCAGATGACGTATTACTCATTTGCCCCAAAAGTGAAGAGCAACAAATTCGTCAATTTGTGTCTGATGCAGAAACAAAGTATAAGGGACGTTTCAACTAATCTATGAGCGTCATTAACGCCATTAATGATAGACTTATTATGAGTTATTTGAATTTTGACAAGACCCTATTGGTCAATCTAGAACGGAGTTTAAGTAAGGAAATGATTCGTACTAATCGTGCCGGTGCTTACAATTCCACCACCCTTGTAGATTGCAACACCCGCAAGTATCACGGTCAGTTAGTAATGCCGTTGCCCGAACTTGGAAAAGACAACTATGTTCTTCTATCCAGTCTGGACGAGACCGTCATACAACACGGGGCAGAATTCAATCTTGGCTTGCATAAATATGGCGAAAACACATTTCTTCCCAACGGACACAAGTATATTCGTGAGTTTGATTGTGAAGTTATTTCCAAGACAACCTATCGAGTGGGTGGCGTTATTTTGACCAAAGAACGTATGCTGGTCAGTTTTGAGCCGCGTGTTTTAATCCGCTACACATTGGTAGAGACCGGCTCGCCCTGTATCCTGCGTTTCAAACCGTTTTTGGCTTTCCGTAGCGTGAATGAGTTAACCCATGAAAACGCACAAGCCAACTCAAATATGGAAGAAGTCAGCAATGGCAGAAAAAATCAGATGTATGCCAACTTCCCTGAGTTATACATGCAATTCTCGAAGAAAAACACCTATATTCATGATCCCCGATGGTACAAGAATATTGAGTATCAAAAGGAACAAGAACGAGGGTTTGAATATAAAGAGGACCAACTGGTGCCGGGCTACTTTGAAGTGCCGATGAAACGAGGTGAAAGTGTTATTTTCAGTGCAGGTATCAGTGAACTTAAACCCACTTCGCTCAAGGGGATATGGGAACAGGAAACCAAACGACGTAATGCACGCACGGACATGTTTGCATGTCTGAAGAATAGTGCAGCGCAATTCTATAAACGCGTTGGTAATCAATGTTATTTATTAGCCGGTTATCCATGGTTCGGCACAAGTGCCCGAGAGGAGTTTTTCTCTACCCCAAGTTGTACATTGGATATAGACCGGCCGGAATACTGGCAAGCCATTATTGACGAAACCGCTATTCCGATTGTACGTTCTTTCTTGCAGAACAGGCAGGCACACAAAGACTTAGTCGGCTTGGACGAACCGGACGCTTTGCTTTGGTTGATACGTGCTTTCCAGAAATATGCTCAAAAATACACCGCACAAGAGGCGGCTCAACGGTACGGACACCTTTGCAAAGACATCGTTGATTTCTACCGAAAAGGTCAGCACCCCAAAGCACACGTCCATAAAAATGGCTTGATTTGGGCAGAAGGCAGAGAACACCCTTGCACATGGATGAATGCCGTAGAAAACGGTTGGCCTATTACGCCACGAACAGGTTATGTGGTTGAAATCAACTCGCTATGGTACAATGCTCTGTGTTTTACAGCAGAGATGATGCGTACCCTTGACAGCGATACAATTGCCGATTTGATAGACTATCAGGCGGAATTGATGAAAGATATGTTCATCGCTACTTTTTGGAACGGTGTTTATTTAGATGACTACGTTATTGACGAATATCACAACAAGGAGGTTCGCCCCAATATGATATGGGCAGCGTCACTTCCTTATTCTCCGTTGAACAAAAAGCAAAAGAAAGCCGTTGTTGATATTTGTACCAAAGAACTTCTTACCCCCCGTGGTTTAAGAACATTATCTCCCAAAAGTGGCGGTTATCGTCCTATCTACATCGGCGGTCAATTAGAGCGCGACCGCAACTTCCATAACGGTCCAGTATGGCCGTTTACGATAGCGGCTTATGCACAGGCATATATAAATATCTACGAACATAGCGGCATTAGCTTTATGCAACGACTATTAGTTGGATTTGAGCAAGAAATGTCCGAACTATGTATCGGCACACTGAATGAATTATACGACGGCAATCCGCCTTACAAAGGACACGGAGGAATGTCGTATGCCCCATCTGTGGCGGCAGTCATTTCCGTAATAGATACCATGAACCATTTTGAGACACAACAAACAGTATGAAAGCATTGATGTTCGGGTGGGAGTTTCCCCCTCATATTTTAGGCGGATTGGGAACAGCCAGTTATGGTTTGACACGGGGTATGGCCCAACAGGAGGACTTAGAGATAACCTTTGTTCTGCCTAAGCCTTGGGGAGATGAAGACCAATCTTTTCTTCGAATCATTGGTGCCAATAGTATTGACGTTCCCGGCAGAGGTTGTATAGAGTTCTCCGGTCGCTATCCCGATAACTTGGTAGAAGAGATTGGCAACTACGAAGCCGTGGCAGCACAACTGGCATGGCGGGAACAATTTGACATTATCCACAGCCATGATTGGCTAACTTATCCGGCAGGTGTTGCCGTAAAACATATTACCGGTAAGCCATTGGTTATTCATGTCCACGCCACCGATTTTGACCGCAGCCGTGGCAATGTCAATCCGACTGTATATAGTATTGAACGACACGGAATGGACGAAGCTGACCATATTATGTGCGTGAGCGAATTAACCCGACGAACCGTTATTGAAAAATACGGACAGCACCCTAACAAAGTCAGCACCGTACACAATGCCGTTGAACCGCTTCCCAATCCTAAAGAATTTGTCAAGCATAATCGCAAAGATAAATTGGTTACTTTTTTAGGTCGTATTACCATGCAAAAAGGTCCTGAATACTTTGTCGAAGCAGCTGCACGTGTCTTAGAAAAAACCGATGGTGTACGATTCGTTATGGCAGGCAATGGAGATATGATGAACAAGATGATTGATTTGGTGGCCAAAAAAGGTATCTCCGATAAATTCCATTTCCCGGGATTTATGCGCGGCAAACAGGTGCAGCAGTTACTCGCCGATTCGGATGTCTATATCATGCCCAGCGTGAGTGAACCTTTTGGTATATCGCCTTTGGAGGCTATGCAAGTAGGTTGTCCCAGTATAATCAGTTACCAATCAGGGTGTGCTGAGATATTGCACCATGCCATCAAAACGGATTATTGGGATATAGATGCTATGGCAGATGCCATTTATTCCATTGTCAAATATCCGGCTATGTATCAGTCCTTGAGTCAATTAGGCAGAGAGGAAGTTAATAATATCCGTTGGTACGACGCAGGTTTGAAAGTAAGAGCCATTTACGACAGGGTACTTGGGTGGGGATAAATCAAATAATAAACGTAAATAAAATTAACGAGAATATGAAAAACATCTGTTTCTGTTTTCAAATGCACGCTCCTTACCGATTGAAACGTTATCGTTTTTTTGAAATCGGTCAAGATCATTACTATTACGATGATATGGCGACAGAGGAGTATATCACATGGCTGACACAAACATCTTATATGCCTTTGTGCCAAACTATTCAAGAGATGATACGCTTGAGCAAAGGGCGTTTTCATTGTGCTTTGGCTGTTTCCGGTATTATGTTGGAATTATTTGAGCAATTTGTTCCGGAGATGATTGACTTGTTAAAAGAATTGGCAGCAAGCAAATGTGTTGAGTTTGTATGTGTGCCTTATTCCTATTCACTGGCTGCACAGTGCAATCCGTCTGAATTTGAAGAACAGCTCAAGCAACATGCCAACAAGATAGAAGATGTATTGGGCGTATCTTCTACCACGATGTGGAACACAGAACTTCTTTATTCCGATGAGATAGCTGAACAAGCATGGAAATTAAAGTATAAGACGATTATGAGTGAGGGGGCTAAACATATTTTGTCGTATAAATCAGCCAATTATGTATATAGCAGTTGCATCTCGCCCAAACAAACCTTGTTATTGCGTAATGCAGCAATGAGTGACGCATTAAGTTTCCATTTTTCGGACCCCAAATGGGCAGATTTTCCGATGGATGCAGAGAAATATGTGCATCAATTAGCCAATCTGCCTTCTGAGGAACAGGTTATCAACCTGTGGATGGGTGCAGAGACATTCGGTATATTACAAACAGCAGAAACCGGTATCTTCGAATTCCTAAAGGCATTACCATACTATGTTTTGGAACAAAATATGGTCTTTATGACCCCTTCCGAAGTGAGCAAGAAAATGACGGCTGCAGAAGCTATTGTATCTCCCTATCCACTGACGTGGACCGGAGAAGGCAAAGACCTGAGTACGTTCCTCGGGAATGACCTGCAGCAAGAAGTTGTCAATAAGTTTTATGCCGTTACGGAACGTGTTCACTTGTGTGAAGATAAGAGCCTGAAGCGCGACTGGATGTTGCTGCAAGACAGCCATTACTTACACCACATGAACCATATCGACCAAGGCAATAGTACTTTTGAATCGGCGTACGATGCGTTTATTAATTATATGAATATACTGAGTGATTTCCTGCAACGCGTAGATGAGCAATATCCTACAACCATAGAAAATGAAGAATTGAACTCGCTCTTAAAAACTATCACCAACCAAGAAAAAGAAATTGCCCAATTAAATGCAGAGATTCGCAAACTAAAAAAGAAAAAATAATTGATTCGTACACGCGCACATATTACCCTTATGCTCTTGCTGCTGGCTGTTGTTCCTGCGGCAGGAAAAATTAAGTTGCCCAAGACGGTTATTCACACATGGGAATTGCCACGTCCGCTTAATATAGCAGATAGTGCCAAAGTGGACAGCTCTTTTTATAATTTCCCTATGCGAAATGAGATATATGACCTAAGTATATGCAACCTCTATAATGGAAATTTGGTGTCCCCCGTGATGTCTGCCATCTATTTCAATCGCACCAACAAGACCGATTTTCTGTTTGGCAGTCAATATGATATTTACACCCCCACCCCACAAGACGTTCGCTTTTATAATACGACTACACCTTATTCCATTATATCCTACCATCATGGGTTCAAGACATATCATGAAGATGACCAATTAAGATTCCTATTCACCGGCAATATCACACCCAAGTGGAATGTCGGTACAACATTGAATTTTACCAATGCCATCGGTCATTATAAATCTCAAGCAGGCAAGACCTTTAACGGAACGGTCTTTACCTCATATAATGGCAACCACTATAGCCTTCAGGCAGCGTTTACGTTCAATAAACTTAGTTCGTTTGAAAATGGCGGTTTGGCAGATCCTTCTCAAATAAGCGATAGCGAATTAAAGACGGAAGATATAGCCACTAATATGGAAGGAATGGCAGGGTACCGCTATTTGTCCGGTTATCTAAATCATTACTATAGTATTTGTGTGGAGCGTGAGAAGACTGTTCATTACCGTGAACGGGACGAACGCGGGAAATGGGTGGACTTGGATTCTATCAAAACCATTTATGTACCTGTTATGACTTTCCGTCACGTGTTTGAAACCAGCGAGCAGACACGCAGGTATTTAGAAAAGAGCCATCAAGACATGTATCCGAATTGTTACCGCAATATCAACACGACACGCGATTCGGCGGCTATGCTCACTATTCGCAACACCCTATCTGCCACTTTTGAAGAAGAGTTTAACACCAAACTTAAATTTGGTGCTTCTGTCTTTGTTTTTCATGAGGCACAACGTTTCTTAGACGGACGGTGCGAGACCTTACCTCCTTTCGACATGGGTTCGGATTATAATGCGTTTATGGATATTCCCACTCGGGCAATGGCAGATACATCTTACGGATATACATGGAAAAACAATATCTTTGCAGGTGGTGAATTATACAAGAACCGAGGCAAATATATACGCTACGGATTTGGAGGAGAAGTTTGTATTTACGGCTATAAGATTGGTCAGTTTGACATCTACGGGCATTTGAATAGCGGATTCAAACTCGGTAAAGACAGTATGACTATTGATGCACAGGTTGATTTTAGGAATGAGACTCCAAATTATTACCTGTTGCATTATAATAGCAACCATTATCGTTGGGGATATAAAGCCGATTATTCCGATGAAATAAATTTAAAGAAGACTTACCGGTTGCATATCGGAGGTCAAATAGCCTATCCGACCAAATGGGTTACACCGCGTATCAAAGTGGACTATGAGAACATACAAAAATATATCTATTTCGAGCACGGCATTGCAACACCGCAACAAATGGAAAACGGAAGTATATCCTTGTTGGCAATTGATGGCGAAGTAAACCTGACAACACCTTGGGTTAATTTGGATAATCATGTTATTTTTCAGTATTCATCGAACGAAGTGATAGCCGTTCCAACGATTGCTTTATATAGTAATTTATATTACCACGGTACATGGTTTAAGGCGTTGGACGCACAATTTGGTGTGGATATCAGATATAATACCCGTTATTATGCTCCGATTTGGAATCCTGCATTGGCACAGTTCTGTGTGCAAGACACCGAAAAGGTCGGTAACTATCCCACCTTAAGCGTATATGCCAATTTCTATGTTCGGCTTCTTCACTTACGTTTCTTCGCCCAATACGAACATTTCAACACAACGTTTATGTCACACGAATACTTCTCTATGCCTGCTTATCCGAACAATCCGGGTGTGTTTAAAGCAGGACTGGCGTTTCATTTTTACAAATAATCATGGAATATACACAAAACTTACATATTATCCTACACTACGCTGCACAGGAAGCAGAGCGATTACAGAACACATCTATCTTGCCTGACCATTTATTATTAGGTATATTACGTTTGGGCGAGGGCAAAGCGTTTGAGATGTTATGCCGTGTGGGCATTGACGCACGCGAGTTGAAACAGCGATTGGACAAACGACTGCAAGGTAGCGAGCCAACCACTCCTAATCCTAATCACGAGATGCCATTCTCCAAGTCTTTGTCCGTTATTCTACGAATGGCTTTCCTGGAGGCGGAACTATATGACACCGATTGCTGTGGTTCGATTCATGTCCTTTTGGCTATGCTCAACGAGCGTGCTAATTATCCGGCTATGTTGTTGGATCAGGAATACAACATTACTTACAACACGATTGAACATTTATACCCGCACCCCGTTAATTCAAGTGACGAGCCCAAACGAACAAATAAATCAATCGAAGAGAACGAAGAAAAAGAATTTGCCAAGGAAGCAGCCAAAATGGCTAACAGCCTATTGTCACACATAGCCGGAGCAGGATTCCTCTTTCTCAATTCGAAACCCGGTCATATCTCTGTAGAGACCCCTTCTGCCCCTCAAGAGCCGCAGCAACCTCGAGAACCACAATCTCAAACACCTGCCTTGGACCATTTTGGAAGGGACTTAACCCGAATGGCACAGGAAGGTTTGTTAGACCCCGTGATTGGTAGAAAAGAAGAGATTAAGCGTTTGGAAGAAATCCTGATGCGGCGCAAGAAGAATAATCCTATTTTGATTGGAGATGCCGGTGTCGGTAAGACGGCTATTGTAGAAGGGTTGGCACAGAAATGGGTAAAGAGCAGAAATAAGAAACTCAATAGCCGTCATATTATTGCATTGGATATGGCTGCTATTGTGGCCGGAACGACTTATCGCGGACAGTTTGAAGAAAGAATGAAGGATATATTAAACGAATTAGACGCCAATCGTGAATATATCCTATTCATCGATGAAATACATACTATTATCGGTACCGGAAACGGGCATGGTGCTTTAGATGCCGCTAATATCTTAAAGCCTGCTTTAGCACGAGGAGAAGCGCAATGTATAGGTGCTACTACCACCGCAGAATATCGTCTATCCATCGAGAAAGATACCGCTTTGGAACGCCGTTTCCAGAAAATCAATGTAAGAGCCACAACAGTAGATGAGACCTATCTTATTCTACAGGGGCTAAAACATAATTATGCCGAGCATCACGGCAAGATTTATACCGACGAAGCCTTGTTGGCTTGTGCGACCTTGACAGAACGATATATTACCGAGCGTTCTTTGCCGGACAAAGCCATCGATGCAATGGACGAGGCAGGCGCACGCACGCCGCATAAAGAGATTACGGAAGAGGACATAGCGCGTGTAGTGAGTGTGATGTCGGGCATACCCGTCCAGCGTGTAGCCAAAAAAGAAAAAGAACAATTACTTTCGTTACCGGATGTTTTGCACAAAAAGGTCATCGGACAAGATACCGCCATTGAGAAAGTAGTTAAGGCTATTCGCCGTTCTCGGTTAGGCTTACGCGACCCACATCGTCCAATCGGCACATTCTTCTTTATGGGTCCTACAGGAGTAGGAAAAACCTATCTGGCACAATGTTTGGCAGAGGAGATGTTTGGAAGCAAAGATGCCGTTATACGCTTTGATATGAGCGAATATATGGAAAAGCATACCGTCTCGCTGTTGGTAGGTGCTCCTCCGGGATATATCGCACATGAAGAAGGCGGCAAACTGACAGAGGCTGTCAGAAGACACCCCTACTCGATTATCCTGTTTGATGAGATAGAAAAAGCGCACCCTGATGTGTTTAATGTCTTATTGCAAGTGTTGGACGAAGGGCGCATGACAGACCGTCAGGGACAAACCATCGACTTCAGGAATACGATTATTATTCTGACCTCGAATATCGGTACCCGGCAGTTAAACGATTTTGGAGCAGGAATAGGGTTCAACTCGGGAGAAATCACCCAAACGATAGCCGAGCAAACAATGAAAAGAGCATTAGAAAAGACTTTCCCACCGGAATTTGTTAACCGTATCGACGATATAATCACTTTTGCGCCACTCAACCGCCAACATATAGCACGTATTGTGGACATCGAAGTGGGCGAATTAAAGAAACGTCTTGGGGAGCAAGGAATACAGTTGGCACTCGCTACCAATGCCAAGAAGCAATTGATTGAAAAGGCTTACGACCCCAAGAATGGTGCCCGACCGGTCAAGCGTGCCGTTCAGAGTAGTCTGGAAGATAGAATTACCGATGAAATGATGCATAATCCTGAAATAAGAAAAATTAAAATAGAATCACTATGACATTAGAAGTAACCGATTCCAACATGAAAGAGTTGGTAGCAGAGGGCAGTCCTCTGGTTGTAGATTTTTGGGCACCTTGGTGTGGTCCGTGTAAAATGATGTTACCCATTGTGGACGAGTTAGCAGCCGAGTACGGAGGCAAAGTGCGTGTGGGCAAGTTGAACGTAGATGACAACCCCGACACTTGTGAAGAGTATGGCATTATGAACATCCCCACCATGTTGATGTTCAAGAATGGCGAGTTGGTAGATCGTCACGTGGGTGCTGCCCGCAAACCCGATTTAGCAAAAGTATTTGACGAGTTGGTCTAACCACTCCCGTAGGGCATGACCCTGTAAAGGGATAATGAAAAGAAAGTAATCGTCTATCTATATCGAATAGATAGGCGATTTTTTATACAAAATGCAGAAATATTTGCATATTCCAAAAATTCTTTGTAATTTTGCAATCGGAAAACGCAAAATGAAAGAAACGATATGCCTGAAATTTGTAATTTTTATGGAATATCCATATATATGTATATGAATGAGCATCAACCTCCTCATTTCCATGTAATATATGGCGAATATGAAGCAGAGATTACCATTAAAGATGGAATTGTTACGGGGCGTCTTCCTCGTCGTGCATTACGGATGATTTATGATTGGCTAGATGCTCATCAAGAAGAATTGATTGAAAACTGGAAACGGTTGGAAAATCATGAAGCACCAATGAAAATAGAACCACTAAACTAAAAAGACTATGAACACTAATTTAATTCGTGTAATTAAGGCCGACTATATTGCCGACTATGTTTTGCAACTCACATTTAATGATGGTGTGGTTAGGAATTTTGATTTTTGGCCTTTAGCACAAGAGGGCATCTGTACTAAATTACAGGATATGGATTATTTTCGCGCTTTCCGTTTAGATCCTTGGACAGTAGATTGGAATAATGAAATAGGTTTTGCTCCTGAATATTTGTATGAACATTCGGTAGCATAGTTATATCAAACGCCGAAAGAGTGCTTTTGGCAGCAGGTGAAAGTCCTGTGAAGACATAGTAAAATATAGCGTTGTAATCCGCCAACTTGAGTTTTTGAAACTTCGACACTTTCAAAACTTAATTACGAATCAAGCACGGTTTACGGACGCTCACGTTATCTGCGTGAGTTTTCCGTGCATTTATTTGATTCGTATAGGTAGTCGAAGACCTCAAAAACTCAAATGAAGCGAACGAAAGTTCACGCTTTTTTTGTGGGTACAATTCGATGTTGAAAAAAAGAATTTATTGATAAATCACATAACGGAGTATGCCGAAAGCCGAATATTAAAGTGGAGGCAAACTAAAAACAACTATTGTTGTCCGGTAAAAGTTGAAGATTTAAGATAGTTACAAAAAAATCGGGCTG
>JAKSMY010000048.1 GCA_024400275.1 Paludibacteraceae bacterium
TTGAGATTATGGGTAAACAGAATCATCTCTACACGCAACAAAGCGCATAGAGAGGAACAGACTTAATATCTTGCTCTTGTCCGAAGTTTTTTTGTGACAAGCGAATAGACAATTCGGGGTGATACGTAATCCTATATTGGTTTAGACTCTTAGCTTGAACGTGCAGTCCTTTTTTGACTTCAATAGGAATAATTTGTTCGCCTTTTTGCAACACAAAATCCAGTTCTGCTGTATTGCTATTTTTCCAATAGAAAAGGGGATGTCCATGCGCCGCCAACTCTTGTGCGACATAATTTTCCGTTATAGCGCCCATAAAAGAGTTATCCATGATAGTAGGAGACAAAATCAACGATTGAGGCATATTAGAAAGCATCGTTAATAACCCCACATCAGACAAATATAACTTAAAGTCGCTCAAAGACATATACGCAGGAAGAGGTATTCGTCCCTGTTCCGCCAACCGGCACTTAAGCACCACACCCGCATTGGTAAGCCATTCAATGCTCTCACCGAAGATGGTGGAACTGCCTCCGTTTTGTACCACTTTATATTGGAATTTCTTATTCTCCTTGGCTAACTGAGCAGGAATGGACTGGTAACAAGCACGCACCTTTATGGCAGTGGAACCTTGAGCATACTTCGCCATATCCGAGATATATTCATTAAGTATTCGGTTTTGAACTTCAGCAACGAGAGGAAGACTTCCGGATTGAATAAACTCATTAACAGCAGCCGGCATTCCGCCGACAACCAAATACTTACGCCACCATTCGAGCGCCACTTCGTGAAGAGGAGTGGGCATTTTTTCGTTCGTCCGGAAATGGATTTGAATCTGTTCCAATAAGGACGCTTGTCCTAAAGCCATTAACCACTCCTCAAAATCCAACGGATACAAACGCATCTCTATCACTTTTCCTACCGGATAAGAGAAATCCTCACGATGAATAGCGACACCTAAAAGGCTACCTGCGGCAGCAATGTGGTATTGTGGAGCTTCTTCTGTAAACGATTTAAGCGAAGTTAATGCTCTCGGACAAGCTTGAATCTCATCCAAGATAAGTAAGGTCTTTTCAGGAAAGATGGTTTGAGAGGTCAGAGATTCCAAATAGGTAATGATACGAGAAGGCGTTAAGTCGCCATCAAATAAATCATGAGCACTCTTATTGGTCTCCAAATTGATATGAACCACATTATCATAGTACTGCTTCCCAAATTCTTGCAACAACCATGATTTCCCCACTTGTCGAGCTCCTTGAAGAATGAGCGGCATACGATTTTTATTCGCTCTCCAAGCACATAAGTCTTTTAATAGTTTTCGTTCCATTTTTATCGCTTCGTATGGAAAAATATCATACAATTATATTTATTCATACATAACAATGCAGAATTCGAGTGCAAAGGTACAACTTTTTTTTGATATATGCAAATTTTTTTTAACAAGTTTAGCAAGTTTAGCAAGTTTAACAAGTTGAGCAGGTTGAGCAAGTTGAGTAAGTTGAGCAAGCTCTGCTTGCGTTCTACTAGCGAAGCGGTCCTTATTCTCTTAATTCTTAATTGGCTAACTGGCTAATTGGCTAATCCCCCTCTAACCTGTTCAACTATCAACTATCAACTATCAACTGTCAATTATCAACTATCAACTACTCCAAACTAAAAAAAATTTGCATATATCAAATTTTTGTTGTACCTTTGCACAAAATTTAAGCCGAATAGCGTTTCGGCTGCAGGTGAGAGTCCTGCAAGACATAATAAAAAGAAAGCGTTTGTTAAAGAATAATTAATACAATGGCATTTAAAGCGACATATCTTATTATGGCAATTCGCAAATTCGCAGAGCATTTTGCGATGTCGAATAAAGAAGCATATCTCTATCTTAAGCGATATGCCGGTATTGCTTTTTTGGATGAATGTTATGAGGCGGAGCATACGTTATCATTTGATGACGCTGTAGAAGATGTCACTCGAATTTGCCAAATACACGGAGGAAATTTGCGCTATGCTTAAACTTTATCATGGTTCAGATGTCTTAATTGAGAAGATAGACCTTACTCAAGGGCGTATCAATAAGGATTTTGGTCAAGGATTTTACCTGACAACTTTGTTGGAGCAGGCAAAAGAAATGGCTAAACGTCGCGCACGACAATCAATTGGCGCACAGAGTGTAGTAACTACTTTTTTGTTTGATGATTCGTGTTTGAATAGCGGAGATTTGAATGTTAAGATTTTCCCTCAAGTATCAGCAGAATGGGCACAATTTATCTTGAATAACCGTCATGCGACTCGTAATGGTTATAAGCACGATTATGATATTGTGATAGGTCCGATAGCAGATGATGGGGTTGTGCAACAATTAGACTTATACGAATTGGGTATGATTACAATGGAGCAATTAGTTACATCGCTTCATTATAGAGAGTTGAATAATCAATATTATTTTGGGACGGAGCGTTCCATTCAATATCTACAGCGAGTATGACCAAAGAGCAAACATTTATAATAGATACTTTATTGGCGGAGTTGGTTCAACTGATTATGAAATATCAGAACGTAGATATGCAAACGGCTCTTGACACTTTGTATAATTCGTCTCTCTATGAGAAGATTATGGATATAGAAACAGGTCTATATCTACAAAGTGCTGATTATAATTATGAATTAATTAACCATCATATTTAAAGAAAAAAAGAATTTAACCACTCCCGCAGGGCATGACCCTGCAAAGGGATAAGTTATAGTCCTGGACCGCCGGACGTAAAATAGCGGAAAATAATATAAATTAAGCATTAGCTATTATTTCGCGTTCGACAAAGAAAAAGCCTACGAAACGATTTCTTCTAGAAACGAATAATGTTCACGGATAGTCTTGTAACTTCCGTATCTCACAAGTTATGCTAATGTCCACCTACTGTGTGGACTTTCTTGCTTGTGAGACGGCGGTTCTTCGTAGGCTCCTCCGTGAACGCGAAAAAGGAGTCTGCACTTTTTTTGTTTCTCGATTTGATAGTTGTGCACAATAATAACTATCTATGGCAAGAGCAGATTTAGCAAAGGCAAAAGATGCCAAAAAGGATGAGTTTTACACTCAGTTAATCGACATTGAGAAAGAATTACGCAATTACAAACCTTATTTCAAGGACAAGGTGGTTTTTTGTAATTGTGATGACCCTTACGAAAGTAATTTCTTCAAGTATTTTGCACTCAATTTCAACGAGTTAGGGCTAAAGAAACTAATCGCAACCTGCTACAACGGTTCGCCCGTTTCGGGCAATGAGTTGCTATTGGATTTTGGCGATACGGTAGATGATCCGAAAAAGGTTGCCTACAAAGTAGAGATTACCGAAGTTGCCGATGTGAACGGCGATGGTGCTATCAATTTGGCAGATATTCAGTACCTTATGCAAAATGACAAAAATGTTATTTCTATATTAAAAGGTAATGGTTCGTTTGATAGCCCAGAATGTGTTGAATTGCTCAAACAGGCAGATATTGTGGTAACTAATCCGCCGTTCTCTCTGTTTAGAGAATACCTTGCCCAATTGGAGAAATACGATAAGCAATTTATCATTATTGGCAACACGAATGCGCTAACCTACAAGGAGACGTTTCGCATGTTCCAACAGGATAAAATACGAACTGGCTACACGAATTTTAATGTTGGAATGTTCTTTGCCGTTCCTGATACCTTTGAGAAATACCACCATATCGAAAATGGTCAAAAGATGGCGCGAGTTTCCACATCATGCTGGTTTACCAATTTGCCTGTTGCAAGACATAAAGAAGATTTGGTTTTATATAAACATTATACACCAGAGGAATATCCCAAGTATGATAATTACGATGCTATTGAGGTTAAGACCTATACCGATATTCCCTGTGATTACGAAGGTGTAATGGGTGTGCCAATTACCTTTTTAGATAAGTACAACCCTAACCAATTTGAGATAATAGATATCAATCCTCACTTCTTTACAATGGTGGAAATGGGGCTTCCAAAACTTAAACAATTAACTTTGCATAATGTTGGGCAGAAAGACCCTTATGCCCGTATTCTAATCCGTAAAAAACAAAAATAACATACTATGAAAAATATGGACATCACATTACAAAAGATTACAATTGGTCAACTGAGTAACGGTTATGTAGATAATGCCGAGGCAGGTGTGCGTGCCTTTGGTGGGCTGTTGGACGTGCGCCCTCCTTACCAACGCGAATTCGTCTATAACGACAAAGAGCGTGATGCCGTGATTGATACGGTAGTCAATAATTATCCCCTAAACGTCATGTACTGGTCTGACCGTGGTGACGGCACATACGAGATAATAGACGGACAACAGCGCACTATCTCTATTTGCCAATACGTGAGTGGCGACTTTGCCCATATCATGCAGTATTTTGGCAACCTAACCGAAGACGAAAAGAAGCAGATACTTGATTATGAACTCTTTATCTATATCTGCAAAGGTACAGACAAAGAGAAACTGAAATGGTTTCGTACAATCAATATCGCAGGTAAGAAACTGACCGACCAAGAACTGCTGAATGCTGTCTATGCTTCGCCATGGCTAACCGATGCCAAAAGGTATTTCTCCAAACCCAATTGTGGGGCATATCTGCTTGGAAATAAATATGTTTCGGGTTCACCCATTCAGCAAGACTATTTAGAAACGGCACTCAAATGGATTTCTAATAATCAGATTGAGGACTATATGGCTCGTCATTCTATTTCCGATAAGGACGCAGGCGAGTTGTGGTTCTATTTTCAGCAGGTTATTGGTTGGATAACGGCAACCTTCCCTAAATACCGCAAGGAGATGAAAGGGTTGGATTGGGGTACGCTCTACAATAAATACAAAGATGTGACCATCAATCCTACCGCCTTAGAGCAGGAAGTGGCGCGTCTAATGCAAGACTCCGATGTGGAAAACAAACGTGGTATCTACACCTACGTTTTTGACCACGATGAGCATCATATCGGTATTCGTGTTTTTGATGCCAACACCAAACGCGAGGTTTATGAACGCCAACAAGGGAAATGCCCTATCTGTGGACAATATTTTGATATTGAGTTTATGGAGGCCGACCATATCACGCCTTGGAGCAAGGGTGGACGCACCATAGCAGAAAACTGCCAAATGCTTTGCCAAGAGTGTAATCGCAGAAAGTCGGATAAGTAACGCCTAATATCCTTTTCTTTCTGCTAAACCTGCTATCTTAATAATCGTCAGTCGCTCATTGTGCATTGTGCATTGTCAATCGCCAACTGCAATAAGTATACGATGAGTATGGAATGAGTATAGGATGAAAGAGCCGAAGTGCAGAGCGCATTTCGGCTCTAAATCTTAATAATCGGTAAGAAAGTCTCCTTGCCAAGTGTCGAATTGTTGTTTGGTGGACGCAAAAAAGATGTCCGTGTGGCGTCCGTGAAAACGTCCATGAGATGGCGAAAAGTCAGTAAATACGGCACTATATAAATCTTCGTGAAGTCGTGAATTCTCGTGAAGTTCACGACTTTTCACGGATGTTCATTTTATGAAAAAAGTAGCGTTAGGATTTTGAGGATTTTGAGGATTTCAACCAACGCAAATCCTCAAAATCCTCAAATTAGAAAACGAGTTATCCAGGTCGCTAACGCTAATGATACACAGATGGTACACGAGGAAGCCGTTTGGAACCCCCGTTCGGAACCCGCTACGAACCCGCTACGAACCCGTTACAATCCCCCTTACTGAGGGGGCAGAGAGGGTCGAGAGAGTGTCGACCGAGTGTCGACTGACCCTATACGTATGTTGTGACAATTGGACGCCCCTTAACCCCCTCATTGAGGGGCTACAGTTTAGAGGACGGCAGCTTTGCTGCCTACAGTTTAGAGTTTAGAGGGGGGGGGGAGAGTTGAGAATTGAAAGAAGTGTTTAAAGTCTATTTTCCTTGCGGAAAGAGAGGGATTCGAACCCCCGGAACCTCTCGGTTCAACGGTTTTCAAGACCGCCGCGATCGACCACTCCGCCATCTTTCCCAAAATCGGCTGCAAAGGTACAAAAAGTTTTTGACCTGTGCAAATTTTTTCACAAAAAAGTGACTCCGGAGGGACTCTAACCCTCGACACTCAGAACCGGAATCTGATGCTCTATACAACTGAGCTACGGAGCCGTCGTCGGAGCAAACCTCGCTAAATGAATTTGCTGACGCAAATTAGAGCGTTCGGTTGCTCCTCCTCTTCGAGTCACAACAAGTTGTGTCTCGATGTTTTTTATTGAAGGGCACTTTACCTGCGTGAGCCGAGAATGAGGTACAGCAGGTACGCCAAACTGCTCAACGCCGCCACCACGTACGTATAAGCGGCACTACGCAAAGCACTGGAAGCCATCTCCTTCGTTTCGCGATTGGCTACACCACTCTCTTCCAACCAATCCACAGCACGCTGACTGGCATTTATCTCAACCGGCAAAGTAATGAAAGCAAACAAGGTAGTTAATGCGTACAAGGCAATACCCACCTCCAACAACTGAGGAAACGTTTCAATCATTATCATTCCCAACAAGATAACCCACATCACCCATTGATTGGCGAAATTAACCACAGGCACCAATGCCGAACGCATCTTCAGCGGTGCATACTCCACTTGGTGCTGCACGGCATGACCGCACTCATGAGCCGCCACTGCCGCTGCCGCAACCGATGCCGAGTGATAAACGCCTTCGCTTAGGTTAACCGTCTTATCTTCAGGATTATAATGGTCGGTCAGATGTCCCTTCGTACAGGTTACCGTCACGTCCATTATACCATGATCACGAAGCATTTTTTCCGCCACTTCCTTACCCGTCATCGACAGGGGAATTTGGCTGAATTTCTTAAATTTATTTTCCAAACTTGAGGACACAACCCAACTAAGCAAGGCAAAAGTTATAAAAATAATCCAATACATAAGAGTTTAGAGTTTAGAGTTTAGAGTTTAGAGTTTTTTACAATGTTTACATTCTCCGAATACATATACCGAATAATGCTGCATAATAAAATTCGGATATTTTTTTATCAGCAACGCCGTTTCCGTTGATTTGTCTTTAACCACACTAACCCGACCGCACTTGGTGCATATTATCTGCATTGAACTCTGTTCCCCCAATGCCAGTTCATATTCCATCAAACGACTGCTATGCTGCTTACGCAGGCAATGCAAAATTCGTGCCGATTCAAGCAAATTCAACGTATTATAGACCGTAGCCGGGCTGATAAAATCTTCCTTTACCCACGAGACGACATCTGCCGGCGTAAATCGACCGCACTTTTTCGTTATTTTCTTCAAAATAAGCAAACGTTCCGGTGTATTACGCATCTTGTGCAACCCCTCATATTCAAGTAACATTTGCTCGGCTTTCTGATAGATATTTGTGTCCCGCATAGTAAAAACACACCAATTCGGCTGCAAAATTACAATAAAATTTTGATATGTGCAAATTTTTTTGTAATTTTGCAAGCTTTTTCGTTTACGAAAACTTATGCATAACATACACACCATATCCGTTTACTGTTCCTCGTCCAACCAAATTCGTCCATCTTATTTTGATGCCGCGCGCAAGTTGGGACAGATATTTGCCGAGCAAGGTATTCGTTTGGTCTATGGCGACGGGGGAATAGGTTTGATGGGAGCCATTGCCGACGGTGCTTTGAGCAAAGGGGGAGAAGTGATTGGCGTTATTCCGCAGTTTATGATAGATGAGGGTTGGAATAATCCCCGTTCTACACGGACACACGTCGTACAGACCATGCACGAACGCAAGTCCTATATCGAATCCGTTTCCGATGCCATGGTGGCACTGCCCGGAGGCATAGGCACTTTGGAAGAGTTGGCGGAATGTCTCACATGGAAGCAATTGGGGTTGCACACCAAGCCGGTGGTCATACTCAATACGGACGGCTATTACGACCTTTTGCTCAAGTGTTTGGACTATATGGTGGAGGAACGTATGATGCGCGAGATACATCGCAATCAGATGTTCCAAGTAGTTAATCAGCCGGAGGACGTTCTACCTGCCCTCCTTAACGCTCCCGAGTGGAGCAGCAGTATTCGCCGTGATGCCGCAATATGACATAGTAAATCCGTGGATTATTTGGGCAAAATTCGCCACCTTAGTCCTGCTCCTGCTTATTTGCGCTATGCAGCCCGCCATCTGGAGAAACGGGGTGCAGATGCTGGTTGCGCCCATCCAACGGAGATACGAAGACCTGACATCTCAGCACACGTTAAAAATCTTGCGGTGCATTTTTAGGTTCGGCATACTGTCCCTCACTGTCCTATGCGCCGTTCACGCCGCACTACTTCCCGACCGGACATTAACCCTGCACAACTGGGCATTGGCGGCTGCACTGCTTATCGGCTGTCATATCGTGAAACAGATTATAGACCGCTACATCGTATTTACCTTCCGCATCAATATTCATCTTGCCACCATCAATCAGCACCGTTCCAATATATGGCAATTGGCAGGCGTGCTGCTCTTCGTATATATTGTGGTGCAGGAGTGGCTGTCAGCCGCATGGTTATGGCTGCTTCCTTGTGCCATTGCCGGTTTGGCGTATCTGATATGGTGGTGGAAACTAATGAATCTGTTCGGCTGGAGCGCGAAGCATCTTTGCTATTGCACACTGTATTTTCTTCACGCGGAAGTGCTGCCCGTCGGTTTGGCAGTGGCCGGCACACGGTATATTTTGACTAAATAACACATTGACATGAAAACTATTCATAAGATTTTGGTATCTCAGCCTCGCCCCACCACGGAGAGAAATCCCTATTCCCAAATGGAAGAAGATTTTGGCGTACAGTTTGATTTTCGTCAATTGATTCGGGTAGAAGGACTGACAGGCAAAGAGTTTCGTCAGCAGCATATCAATCCCTTGGAATACACCGCTGTTCTGCTTAATTCCAGATTGGGAATAGACCACTATTTCCGTATCTGTGACGAATTACGCATACAAGTGCCGGAATCAATGCATTATTACTGCGTATCCGAGTCTATTGCCAATTACTTGCAGAAATATATTCAGTACCGCAAACGCAAAGTTTTCTTCAGCGAACATAATAACTTCATGGACTTGCTGCCCACAATGAACCGGCGTCCCAACGAGAAATATATCATGGTGATGTCCGACGTACACAACGACAGTACCATTCAGCAGTTTGCAGCAAAGAAAATCACCATCTTGCCAGCTATCATGTATCGGACCGTACCCATCGAATGGCAACCGGAAGAACCTTTCGACTACGATATGATTGTTCTCTTCACGCCGATGGGCGTACAATCGCTGATAAAGAACTTCCCCAATCTGAAAGACGGGGACAAAGTGATTGCCTGCTTCGGACAAAACACATTGGCAGCCTTGGAAGCAGCAGGACTGCATGCCGAAATAAAAGCCCCGTCACCGGAATGTCCAAGTATCACAGGGGCTATCCAAAAATATCTGGAACAACAAGAGAATTGAACAAATTCCCCAAAATAGACAAGTTGTGCGGACAGTTGCGTATTCAGCAGTTGTACCAAACCGGCACCAAAATGACCGTGTGGCCGTTGCGTGTCACCTACCAACCTGCCGACAGAATGCAAGTTCTGGTGTGGGCACCTAAATCGTTGTACAAGCATGCAGTGGACAGGAACCGGTTGCGCCGGCAGATGCGTGAGGCATGGCGATTAACGGACAAGCCCAAAAAGAATTATCAAATAGCCTTCAATTATATGGATAAGCAGATGCAGCCCTACCCTGTCATCGAAAAAGCCATGCACAAAGCCGTCTGCAAAATCGACCAACACGAAACAACCGTCGCGCAGCAACCGTCGTGAAACAACTGATCCGAAAGATATTTCTATTGCCGGTTTATTTCTACCGCTATTGCATATCACCCCTAACGCCGCCTTCGTGCCGGTTCACGCCCACTTGCAGCCAATATATGGTGGAAGCCGTGATGAAATACGGCGTTGTCAAAGGGGGCTGGTTAGGCATTAAACGTATCTTGCGTTGCAACCCTTGGGGAGGAAGCGGCTATGACCCCGTGCCGTAAATTGATAATTGATAATTGATAATTGATAATGAGAATAGATATAATAAGCTGTTGTCCCGAGTTGCTTGAGTCGCCACTCAACCACTCCATCGTGCAGCGAGCCAAAGACAAAGGGCTTGCCGAGATATACGTGCATAACCTGCGCGACTATACGTTGGACAAACATCGCAAAGTAGATGACTACGCCTTCGGTTTCGGTGCGGGTATGGTGCTGCAAATCGAACCGATAGACCGCTGTATCAGTGCCTTGAAGGCGGAACGGGACTACGACGAAATCATCTTTACCGCCCCCGATGGCGAACGGTTTGACCAGAAAGCAGCCAACACACTCTCCCTTTGCAAGAACATCATTATCCTTTGCGGACATTACAAAGGGGTGGACCAGCGCGTGCGTGACCATTTTATTACCAAGGAATATACTATCGGCGACTATGTCCTGACGGGGGGCGAGATGCCTGCCGCCATCATGACGGACGCTATTGTGCGCCTGCTGCCCGGTGCGCTGGGAGATATAGAAAGTGCCCTGAATGACAGTTTTCAAGACGGATTATTAGAAGCCGGCGTTTATACCCGCCCTGCTGAGTATAAAGGATGGAAAGTGCCGGACATCTTAATATCCGGCAACCAAGCCAAAGTGGAAGAGTGGCTATACGAAGAGAGCGTAAAGCACACGCAAGAGCGAAGACCCGATTTACTCGATTGACGGTTGACAATGCACAATGCACGATGGTGCGTCCGCGCACTCCGATAAACAAAAAAAAAGATGGAACGATGTCCATCTTTTTTTTTATTGTTTACTGATTAAGCGTACTGTATTTGGCTACAATCGGAACAATTTCTACACGGCGGTCTTTGGTAGGATCGTCAGCAGCACCGAACTTGAGAGGATGCTCCGAACCATAACCATTTACCTCCATTTGAGAATCTTTCACACCTTTGGCACGAAGAAGAGTAGCCACGTTCAAAGCACGGTTCTCACTCAGCATCATGTTCAGTTGAGGATTACCATCGGAACTGGCGTGACCTTCAACAGCAACGCGAATTTGTGGATTCTCAGCGATGATAGTAGCCACAGAGTCGAGCAAGTTGGAAGGATTGATGATAGGAGTTTTAGAATCACCCACATTATAGTAGATAATCACTTTTTCCAACATCTTGGTGATTAATTCCACTTTCTTCTCGATGGTTTCTTTAACAACCATTTCGACAGTATCGTGTACATACACAGTATCTACCATCGTAATAGTATCATGAATCATCTCAGGAGCGATGTAACTCTCAGCAGCTTTCTGCTCGTCCGATTTCTTATTCACATTGATATGGGCAGCAATCTTGAGACCGCAGTTCCAAGGATTGATACGCTCTACAATACCGGCACCGAACAAACCGTTGTGTTTTTGATACTGGTGGTCGTCGAAAGTAGGACCGAAAGCATATTCAGCACGATCTTTGTGTGCAGTGCTGTTAAGGTCATTCAAACCGTAACTACCATAGACACTAACACTCATATCCACGCGAGGATGAACTTGGAAGAGAATACCAACTTCAGCGAACACGTTGCAGTTCACTACGTTCAAAGTACTGCGCTTAATCTCAATCTTTTCAGATTGGTTTACGCTCTCTGAGCTGAAGTGGTTGTCACCACTCTCCTCATAAGCATATTGAGGGAAGTAAGCGCAATGATCCAAATCACCTTTGTAGTTATAGGTACCGCTTACAGGGAAAGCCAATTTAATACCGAGGGTTCCTAAGAAACCGACGTGGTGAGGTTTAGCCTTGAAGCTCAAAGCAATAGGAACTTCCAGCATGTGAACTTCCTGCATCTCGCGCCAATTGGAGTTGCCGTCAAAGTTCAAACGATGGATATAACCTTCCCCTTGGGGACTGGTCATACCGGGTTCCAAATTCATCATACCTTCCAATTTGGCTTCAGCACGGTAAGAGGAATAATCCAAACCGGTGGTGAAACCCATGTAGTTGAGGAAGTAGTACGTGTAGCGGATATTTGCGGTGAAGCCGGGGAATCCGATACCGTTCTTAATGTTGTCGCCGTTAGACCAAAGTCCGGAGATACCGCAACCCAATCCAACACTGAACACGTGTCCTTTGGTGTAATGAACGCTATCTACAGGATAGACACGTTCTTTGCGTTCACGCTTTTGTTTAGCGGGTGCGACAGCCTCTTCCAACGCAGCAGAGTCGATATCGGCAACGATAGCGGAATCGGCATTTGCAACGATAGCACTGTCCATCATAGCAGCCTCGGCAGCGGCAGCATCAAATGCTGCCTCTACCTGAGCGTTGATTGTAGAATCTTGTTGAACTTCTTGAGCGAAGGTAGGAATTGCCAGTAAAGTGACCAACAATCCACATATACAATTCTTTTTCATATTCTTATAATGATAATTAATTCGTTAATGAATGT
The DNA here is from genome assembly GCA_024400275.1 of Paludibacteraceae bacterium. The sequence continues at coordinate 12,474 of JAKSMY010000048.1, forward strand.
TCGTTAGTCTGCTTTACTTAACAATGAGTTTGCATGCCTTGGCCTGTCCGTCCGTAGCCGTGTATTGCAGTATGAATACACCGCTTGAAGCAGGAGCGATCTGGGTGTTGACACCGGCCTTGACATTGAAGTTGTCCATAACAGCACCGTTGGTATTCATGATAACCACTTGACCTTCGTCGGCAGTCTCGATGGTGTAGGTTCTGCCCGGAGCCATTATCGTAGGAATAACAACAGGACTCGGTTTCACAATCTCCGCAACAGCGGCACCGTTGAACTCTTTCTCGCAAATCATGAATTTGTTTCCGGCCTCGTCGTAAGCGTATGCATAGTAGATACCGTTCATAGCAGCACCGTTAGCCTCGTGGTAATCCTGACTATTCTGACCGGCTACCAACTTACCGTCTTTGTACCACTCGTAGCGAACGAAGGATGCAGTTTCGTTATTGTTGTTGATGATAGCTACATCGTTCCACAATTGAACCATATAGTCATAGCAACCCGTTTCATCGTGGTGGACATAGATAGTCTCCGTGTAGGTGATTGCGGGTTGTACATTGTCACCACCAACAGTAATCGTTACGTCAACAGGACCTTCTACACCTTCTTTGATAGTGATCTCACCGGTCTCGGGATTGTACTCGGCTTTGTCTGCCGGATTAATCTTGACATCAATGTCAACGAAGTCGTTAATACGCTCGCCATTCTCGTCAAGAATTTCAACAGGGATAATGTCGCCTGCATGGAAACCTTCCTCGGGTTCGGGCAACTTGAAGTCCGTAGCGGGAGTGAACGCATCAACATTAACCTTGGTATCGATAGTCTTGGTCTCAACACCTTCACCGGAGATAGTGGTTTTAACCGTTATTTCACTAGCTTTGATGAACTCAATTTCACCGGTATTGGGGTTGTATTGAGCACTGCCTTCAGGTTCGAAGGTATATTCAACTTTGCACTTGTCAGTAATGTCTTTGCCGTCTTTGTCATAAACTTTGACATCATTCATATCCAGTACATCACCGGGGTTCAAGTCTGTCGGAATCTCCGGAATTGTAACTTCATTAACTTGGAACGGAGCAACAGTTACAGGTGTCACGTAAGAAGACTTTTCAGGATCTACCAGCGGGTCAGTAACCTTCGTAGTAATCGTGAAGGGCTCTGCCTTGTCAATAACCAAATTACCGTTTTCATCAATGTGAGCAACGCCTTCCGGCTCAATAATGTACTCAATCTTATCTATCTGGTCGGTAATGTCCTTGCCGTTTTGGTCGTAAACCTTAACATTGTCCAAGGAGACGATGTCACCGATGTGAGCCTCACCCTTAACCACCTCTTCGGGCAGTTCAATTTCGCTGATAGAAGCAGGTTTACCATGGATGGTAATCGTATCAATCTTAGTTTCCATGCCCTCGACCTCGGTGGTAACAACAACGGTAATAGGATCAATCGGCAGATCAACTACGAGGTCACCTTCGGGAGTTACGTGAGCAGCACCTTCCGGATTAATTACATAAGTTCTCTCCACTTGTTCAGGCGGAATCTGGTGGCCTTCTTCGTCATAAACAGGCACGTCACCGGTATGGATAACATCACCTACTCGCGGCTCTTCCAATTCTTCCTTCAGTGCTTCATTCCAATTGATTTCTTTCACAACACCAACGACGGTTATTTCGTGCACTTTCTCAACAGGGCCGGTGAAATCATCGTTACCTTTAGCCGTAACAATGAGACGAACAACGCCTTTGCTTACAGGAGTAACCACGCAGCCATTGATGTCAACTATTCCTTCATAGGTTTTAGGTACGCTCACAGAGTCAATGCCTAATGGGCTGAGCGTAGTGAAATAATTCTTCAAGTCGTAGGTGTAATCTTTACCCAACAAAAGGGTATCTAACATATTGTCAAAGATTTGCTCTTTAACGGCTTTGAGTTTGAAGTTGAACTCTTGGGTAGCGGGTTTCAGGGTGTCACCGGCAACGGTAACGGTAACCTTAACGTCACCTGAGCGGTCAACAACGAAGTTGCCGTTCTCGTCCAAGTGCATATTTTCAGCAGGCTCGATAGCATACGTGATGTTAGCCTCAGGAGCATCCAGCGTGTCACCGCTTTCACCCAAAACAACGAACATGTTCTTGATTGTATCCAAAACATTCAGGTTAAGAGGATCAACAGTGCTGTTGAGTTCGATAGAACCAACCACGCCGTTTGCATAAACGTTAACGGTTGAGTCCATAGCGAAGTGGTCGCAAGTTTGAGCAGCCTTGGCAACGATTTGGAATGCGCCGGCTTGCATAACCTGGTAACCTCCGGTCACTTCCTCTACGGCAGTAGCAGGAATGAACTCGTAAGTCATCTCGGCCTCGTCCTCGGTAGAGGCAAGAGCAGCAGGCAGGGTGTCGCCCTTAGCAATAGTCTCGGGCAAGTTCCATTTGATAACATTCTTGCTTTCCTCAGCCACATATATAAATATGGTGTCAGCCTTGGCAGGAACGAGCGTATTGGGTTGCAACATAGCAATGATACGGGTTGTACCTACACATTGAGGAATGATGTTACCGTTCTCGTCAATCGTTACACCGCCTTCAGGCGAAATTTCGTATTTATAGTTCACGCTATCTTTAGGCAGTTCGTTACCTAATGTATCCTTTACTACAAACGGATTAGCCAATGTGTCGCCTTTTTGCAGCGTAGTAGTATCTTCGGGCAAAGAAGGAGTCTCGATAACCACTTCTTCTTTGTTGTAAGCAGTGACACCCTTAACGGTGTAGTAGGCGATGGTGGTAAACTTGCCCTTTTCGTCCTTGTCCTGACCCCAGAACATGATGTTGGCGTAGTGAATACCCGGCTCATCCAATTTGTACTGCACAGCGTATGGGATATTCTCCTTGTACTGATCCAATGCGGTAGGAATCTTGGAAGACTGTACATCGAACATGTCGG
>JAKSMY010000049.1 GCA_024400275.1 Paludibacteraceae bacterium
TAGCGAAATATATAATGTGGTACAAAACCTCAAAGATATGTGGATTTCCGTCCGCACCGACGGCGCGGCAGGCAACTGGAACACCATCTGCTTGGAGCACAATATCACCGCCATCGACGGGGCTACGTTCTGGACCGTCAGCGGTCAGGATGCCACATCGTTCATCTTGGACCAAGTGACCGAACCCCAAGCGGGCTACGGGTATCTCATCCGCTTCACGGCTACCGAACTCAAAGTGAAATACGGCTCCGAGACGGCTGCAACACCTGTCACGGCAAGTTACGGCAACCCGATACAAGGTACCTATACGCAGATAGATCCCGATGGAACAACTGGCGAAAGCGTACTGACGGACAACTACATCGTCTACGAGAACCAATTACGCAAAGTCGGAAAATGGGTCGGCTTGCGTGACCATCGCGCGTATGTGGAAGCAAACCTTGTGCCGGATGGTGTGCCTGCACAAGTACCTAATCGTGCCCGTGCGTACATGCCCAAACCCAAAGAGACACCGACCGAGTTGGAGCCGATTGACGGTTCACAATGCACAATGCACAATGGCAAGTACATCATCAACGGTCAGTTCGTGATTGTCAAAGAAGGCAAGAAGATAAACGCTCTTGGCTTCTAAGGACACCCTGACACCCTGACACCCTGACACCCCCTGACCCCCTCGGTGAGGGGGAAAAGGAAAATCTAAAAGAAAATCTATAAAATGAATAAAATTATGAAACAATATATAATTCCCCAAACGGATGAGCAATCTATCGCAACTTGTCAACTAATCTGTGGCTCGGTTACAATAGATATAAATGATGACCCTCTTAATGGCGGCAGCGGTGCCGGTGAAATAGTTTACGGCGAGTAGTCAGAAGTCACTGAGAGTGTCGGCCGACCCTCGACCGACGGTCGACTGACCTTCGACGAAACGCGGCTCTATTTCGGGACCATTTCGCAACCACGAAAACACTGCCCAAACCAAAAATTTTGTACTTTATTTGCATATATCAAAAAAAAGTTGTACCTTTGCACTCCATAAAGATGTGTAATTACACGCTTTTGTGGAATTTAAATGCTTTTTGCTATGCAAATCAATAGAGACTTTTATCTTCAGAAACTCATTCATTCGCGCGGAAACGGTATGATAAAGGTGATTACCGGTATGCGCCGATGCGGTAAATCATACCTTTTGCTTACTCTGTTTCGACAGTATCTTTTGGAAAACGGCACGCCGGAGGAGCATATAGTTACGGTAGATTTAGAGGACCGTGCAAATAAGGCGCTGCGTGATCCGGATGCGTTGCTGCATTATATTCTTGAACATATTCCGAACAAGGAAGAACATTACTATGTGTTGCTGGACGAAGTGCAATTAGTGAGCGAGTTTGAAGATGTACTTAATAGTTTTCTTAAAAAAGATTGGGTAGATGTCTATGTGACAGGCAGTAATGCTAAATTCCTCAGCAAGGATGTTATTACAGAGTTCCGTGGACGAGGGGATGAAATACGTATTCATCCCCTATCGTTTCGCGAGTTTGCAGCGTATAAGCAAGAACAACCGGAGAAGATGTGGATGGAATATATGTTGTATGGTGGTCTGCCACAGGTTGTATTAGAGAATGATACTAACAAGAAAAGAGAGTATCTGCGTAACCTATTCGCTCACACATACTTAAAGGATATCACAGAACGCAATACTATTCAAAATACAGACGATTTGGATGAGATTGTCAATACTATTGCTTCTTCCATCGGAACACTCACTAATCCTAACAAAATTGCCAACACATTCCATTCTGTCAAGCAGAGTGATATTAATGCCAAGACCATAGCCAAGTATTTGGAATATATGGAGGACGCCTTTATGATTGAGCGTTCTGTTCGTTATGACATTAAGGGACGTAGATATATTGATACACCGTACAAGTATTATTTTGAGGATTTGGGACTTCGAAATGCCCGCATTGGTTTCCGTCAAACAGAGGAAACACACATGATGGAAAACATGATTTATAACGAACTGAGAGCAATCGGTTGCCAAGTGGATGTCGGTCAAGTCACTGTGGAGCAGAAAGATGAAGAAGGCAAACGTAAACGTGTCAATCTGGAAGTTGATTTTGTTTGTAATCAGGGTTATAATCGTGTATATATCCAATCTGCGTACGCGCTGTCGGACAGCACGAAGCGACAGCAAGAATTGGCTTCGCTGAATAAGATTTCAGATGGATTCCGACGTGTCGTTATTGCAGGGAGTATGCAACCGACATGTATGAATGATGATGGAATACTATTTGTCAATGTATTGGATTTTCTAATGAATCCCCAAAAATATATGATTCAAAGAGAGTAAAGACAACAATTAAAAAATCGTCCTTCGGGGCGATTTTTTTGTACTTTATTTGCATATATCAAAAAAAAGTTGTACCTTTGTCGCCAATTTGCCGACGTGCGCGCACGCGAAACAATTTATGGATTACAAGTACCTCAACAAAATAGATAGTCCTTCGGATTTAAAGCAACTGCCCTGTGAGGCACTGCCTGACTTGTGCAACGAGTTGCGGGACTTTATTATCCATGAACTCAGCCATAATCCCGGGCACTTGGCTTCCTCGTTAGGAACCGTTGAACTGACGGTGGCGTTGCATTATATTTTCGATACGCCCAAGGATAAACTGATTTGGGACGTAGGACATCAGGCTTACGCACACAAGATACTAACCGGTCGTCGTGAGCGTTTTCACACCAACCGTCAGTTTAAGGGTTTGGCACCTTTCCCCACTCCGTCAGAAAGTGAGTACGATGCTTTTGTGGCAGGTCATGCCAGCAACAGCATATCGGCTGCGTTGGGCATTGAGATAGCCGAAGAGATTAAGCATAACAGGGACACACAAGCCAAGTCCGCAAGCCCCAATGTGGTGGCTATCATCGGCGACGGTGCCATGACAGGAGGACTGGCTTTCGAAGGAATAAACAACACCTCGATGGACCGGAATAACCTTCTTATTATCCTGAATGATAATAATATGGCTATCGATCCCATCAAAGGAGGTTTTACCCAATACCTGGTAGATATCACCACCAGCAAATCATACAATCAGTGGAGGTGGAGACTATACCGGATGCTGGTCAAATTGCACCTGATTGACAAACGTCAAGCAGATAATCTAAGGCGGTTCAGCAATAACCTAAAGACTATTCTGACCCGACAATCCATGAATATCTTCCAAAGTATGAATATCCGCTACTTTGGTCCTGCCGACGGTCATAATGTGGAAGATTTGGTACGCATTATCGGTGAAATCAAGAACTACGAAGGTCCCAAAGTATTGCATATCATAACCAAGAAAGGCAAAGGATACGAACCTGCCGAGACCAATCAGACGATATGGCACGCTCCGGGTATTTTTGATGTCGAGACAGGCGAAAGACTCCTTACCGGCAACACGTCCGATGCCCCGTTGTGGCAAGATGTGTTCGGAAACCAATTGCTTGAATTGGCACGCCGCAACGCCAATATCGTCGGTATTACACCGGCTATGCCAACCGGCTGTTCCATGAACATCATGCAGCATGTTTTTCCCGAGCGTGTGTTTGATGTGGGTATAGCCGAAGGACATGCCGTTACGTTTTCTGCGGGACTTGCCAAAGAGGGCGTGCTGCCGTATTGCAATATATATTCGTCATTCATGCAGCGAGCGTATGACAATATCATACACGATGTAGCGTTGCAGAACCTGCATGTTGTTTTCTGTATCGACCGCGCAGGTATAGTCGGCAACGACGGTGCTACCCATCACGGGCTATTGGATATGGCCTATCTCCGTCCTATTCCCAATATGCAAATTTGCGCGCCTATGACGAAGGAGGACTTGGAGGAGATGATGCAGTTGGCAGAAACGCTGCAAGGACCGGTAGCCATCAGGTATCCTCGCGGAAAGAGTTCCTTCCGAAAAGCAGATATAGCACCTGTAGAATATGGCAAAGGCGTCCAACTGCGGGAAGGTAACGATGTGGCAGTGTTGAGTATAGGGGCAATAGGTAATACGGTGAATGAGGCAATCGATTGGTTGACAATTGACAATGCACAATGCACAGTTGCTCATTGGAATATGCGTTGGTTGAAGCCGATAGATACGAATATATTGGACTTTGTGGGCACGCATTATAAGCAAGTCGTCACCATCGAGGACGGCATGATTAGCGGTGGGTTAGGCAGTGCTGTATTGGAATATTGTGCAGATAAGAATTATACTTGTCACGTGACAAGGCTGGGCGTACGTGACCAATTCGTGGAACACGGAAGTCCTGCCGAATTATATCATCTTTTGAAATTAGATAAGAAAGGCGTATGCGAATCATTATTGCAGGTGCCGGGGAAGTAGGCACTCATTTGGCTAAATTATTGTCCCGCGAGAACATGGACATCTCGTTGTTGGACGAAGATAAAGAGCGTTTAGGTGATTTGGAAACCGATTATGACCTCATCACTCGTGTGGGCAGTCCTACATCTATTCATGATTTGACAGATATAGGAGTCAAGGGGTGTGATTTATTTATCTCCGTTACGCCGCATGAAACAGAGAACATGACGGCTTGCCTGATTGCCAAACAATTAGGTGCCAAGAAAACACTTGCCCGAATAGATAATTACGAGTACCTGCTGCCGGAGAACAAAGCGTTCTTTGAGCAAATGGGATTACACCACCTGATTTACCCTGAAGTATTGGCATCTAACGAGATAATCGAGTCACTCAAGAACTCGTGGATGCGGTATCATTTAAGTCTCTGCGACGGTGCATTGTCGTTGTGTGTTGTCAAAGTACGGGAAAAGGCACCCATCGTGGGGCATACGTTCATGTCTAATTTCTTTGAGCACGGCAGGTATCGGGTAGTTGCCATAAAACGCGGCATAGAAACAATTATTCCGCACGGAACGGACTCGGTGCAGGTGGGTGATATGGTGTATGCCATTTGTTTGGAAGAGGACTTGGAGTTCTTCCGTGAGCAGACAGGCAAGATAAAAAGGGACATCCAGAATATCATCTTCTACGGAGGTTCCCGGATTGCCCAGAAAGCGGCGCAAAGTTTACCCGATGACCTGAACATAAAGATTTTGGAAGCAGACCGTGAGCGTTGCGAGTACCTCAGCGAGAAACTCAGCAACGTGCTTATCATCAACACCGACGGCAGCAACATGGATAATTTGAAAGAAGAAGGCATAGAAGATGCCGATGCTTTCATCGCCGTGACGGATAGCAGCGAGGCAAATATCTTTGCGTGCCTGACTGCAAAACGTTTTGGCGTACATAAGACGATTGCGGATGTGGAGAATATCGACTATATACCGATGGCGGAAGGCTTAGATGCCGGAGCCGTGCTGAATAAAAAGACCACTACTGCCAGTTATATTTACCAGATGCTCTTGAACGCTACGGTCCTGAATGTTTATAACCTGACTTCCGCCGATGCCGAGATTGTGGAATTTATGGCAACCAACGACAGTCGCGCTACACGGGGCAAGATACGTGATTTAGACCTACCGGAAGGAGCCACCATTGGCGGAATAGTCCGTGCAGGCGAGGGGCTGTTGGTAAACGGGGACACACAGATATTGCCGAATGACAAGGTTGTCATTCTGTGCAGAAACGAGGTAATACGTAAATTGGAAAAATACTTTAAGGAATGACGCGGGCGTTCAACAATAGAATGGTACTTCGTACTATGGGAGCACTGCTTCTCATAGAATCGCTATTTATGGCGATTGCCATGTTTGTAACTCTGTGGTACGGAGACACCGATGACGGCTCTTTTTTGGTTTCTGTCCTCATCACGTTGCTGTGCGGTATATTGTCCTTATCGGCAGGACACAATGCCCCCAGCCGAATGGGTGAACGCGAGGGATATGTTATCGTGGCGTGCGTTTGGCTGGTATTCTCGTTTTTTGGCATGTTGCCCTATTATCTCAGCGGGCAAATCAGCACGATTACGGACGCTTGGTTTGAGACCATGTCAGGTTTCACCACCACAGGCGCCACTATTCTGAATGATGTAGAGAATCTGACACACGGCCTTTTGTTCTGGCGTTCACTCACGCAGTGGCTTGGAGGGTGCGGAATTATCGTGCTCAGTATAGCCATTCTGCCTATTTTCGGAATGAACGGAATGCAGTTGTACGCGGCGGAAGTTACCGGTGTACAGTACGAAAAAATATCTCCGCGTATTGCCAATACCAGCAAGCATATTTGGCTGACCTATATAGGCATAACCGTTGTGGAAGCCATTTTGCTGTATCTGGAGGGCATGACAGGATTTGACAGCGTATGCCATAGTTTGACAACCGTAGCCACCGGCGGTTTCTCCACCAAGAATGCCAGTATCGCTTACTACACCAATCCTTGGATTCATTACACTATTATTGCTGCCATGCTGGTGAGCAGTATCAACTTTGCTACCATTATCTTAACTTTCCGCGGGAAATTTAAGAAGATAGCACAAGACGAGGAGGCTCGGTGGTTCCTGTGTGCCGTGGCTGCCGTTACGCTCCTGCTAACTATCGGTTTGATGTGCAGACATTGGTTCACGTTATACGGAGAGTTTACCATAGACGGAGGCGAAGCCACGCACACCAATATCCTTCTTTCCTTGGAAGAAAGTTTCCGTACGGCGTTATTCACCACATTGGCAACCATGACCAGTACGGGTTTTGCAGTGGCTGACTATACCAAATGGGCATCTTTATTGTGGGTTACCATCTTCTTTATGATGTTTATGGGCGGTAGCAGCGGCAGTACCGCAGGCGGTATCAAATGGGTTAGAACGGCTATCTTTATCAAAAGCGGAATTGCGGAGTTTAAGCGTCGCATACACCCTAATGCCGTTGTACCTGTTAAGATGAACGGCAGACCGATAGGACAGCACACGACGAACAACGTTATGGCTTTTATGGTCTTTTATATAATGATTGTTATTCTTTCGACGCTCCTGTTCTGTGCTTTGGGAGTCAATTTTGACGAATCCTTGGGTGCCAGCGTCAGCGCGATGGGCAACATAGGTCCCAGTATCGGACAATATGGTCCTGCCGGCACGTATGCCTCGTTCCCCGAAATAGGCAAATGGGTGATGACTATTGTTATGCTAATCGGACGTTTAGAGATATTTACCGTCTTACTGCTTTTCTCTCGGGTACTTTGGAAAAAATAGACTATGAAGAATAATTTAAGGCCTATACATATTTGTCTTTTCATACTTTGCTGCCTTGCCGTGACAGCCTTCGTGTGTATGTTACTGCCTAAACAATGTCATATCGGCAAACTTGAAGTGCGGATTCCGCAGGTTCATGAGATTTTTACCGGCGATAGCACTGCCTTGGCAGAGACGGATATAGAGTTGGAAGAAGAGGCAGAAGAAGAGAAGCCCCAAGAAGCAGTATTTCCTATTGAAGAAGTTGAAGATACCACTCTTGCCGAAGTGCCGGTCGAAATACCTGCCGAGATGCCGGTCGAAATACCTGCCGAGGTGCCTGCTGCTATACCGGTTGAGGTATCCGCACCAAGTACTGTAGAGGAAGACACCACGCAAATAGATACACGTATTTTCTTAAAAACATTCTATCGTGCATTGGCGAATGCCGACTCTACCGCCATTCGGGTGGTACACTACGGAGACTCACAAATCGAAGAGGACCGTATGACTACGCAAGTTAGACGTGCTTTGCAGAACCGTTACGGTGGAGGCGGTGTGGGACTTATTCCCCTGCATCAGACAATCGGCACCCGTACACTGTGGCAAGCCATCACGATGAACGGTGTTATGCAAACCACCAACGGCGGACCTAAACGTTACTTGATATACGGTCCCCCTTCCTATCGACGGGGAAACAGTTACTACGGACCTATGGGGCAAGTGGCGGTGTTGGATAATGAACTCGTGGCAGGAAGTGAAGATATCAGTCTGCATGTTAAAGCAGGAAGCAAGAACTATGCTGAGAATTATTTTAATCGTATTCGTGTTTGGAAAACAGGGGATATTTCCGTAACCGTAAATAGTGCTTTGGAGCAGCATAATAATGTCTTCGTGATGCCGGACAGCACGTTATCTGCTATTATCAACTTGAACGGAAAAGGAGACGTTTACGGCATCAGTTTGGAAAACGACAAAGGCATTATGGTAGATAATATACCGATGAGAGGCTGCTCCGGTGTCGTGTTCACAGGCATTGCTTCTGCCAATTTGAAGCAGTATTTTGAAGTGGCCAATACACGGCTTATTATCATGCAGTTTGGTGGGAATATAATGCCTTACACCAAAACAAAAAAACAAGTGGATCAGTATATCGACAAGATGAGGACACAAATACAGTACATCAAGTATTTGGCTCCCCATAGCGATATATTATTTGTAGGGCCAAGCGATATGTGCGAACGGCGGGACGGCATAATACAGACATACAAGATGATTCCTGTTATGAATAAAGCCCTGACACAAATGGCGATAGAAGAAGAAATCGGCTATTTCAGTCTATACCAGGCAATGGGCGGCAAAAATAGTATGGTACGCTGGAAAGAGCAAGGACTGGCCGGGGGAGACTACGTGCACTTCACACGAAAAGGGGCAGACCGGGCCGGACAGATATTAGCGGATTGGTTATTAAAAAAATGATGTCGGTTTAGGATATATACATTATGGAGTTTTTTAGACATACTTTTGCTTTTGACAGTCATAGTCCTCTGCTATTCACGCAACTGTACTTTTGGGTCTTTTTCCTGATTATATATTTAGGATATGCTCTGATTATCGGTAGAAATGACAAGCGGCGGCTCCACCTGCGGAATATATACCTGATGTTAGTCAGTTGGTTTTTCTACTATAAGACAAGCGGACTGTTTCTCGGTATTCTTGCATGTGTCACGTTCACCTCTTTCCTAACGGCATTTCCAATTCGGTATGCACAGCAAAAACAGAAAAAACCAGAGAGTATTTTTTGGTTAGTGGTCAGTATTCTGATTGATTTAGGTTTTCTTTTTTACTATAAATATGCCTATTTCGGAGTTGATGTGTGCAATTCGCTTTTCGGCACGCATTTCTCTATTGTGGATACCATTCTTCTGCCTGTCGGCATATCGTTTTATACTTTCCAGGTCATTTCCTACACGGTTGATGTGTATCGCAGGCAAATTCAGCCGGTGGATAATTTCTTTGATTTCGGTATGTATGTCAGTTTCTTCCCGCAACTGGTGGCAGGACCTATCGTGCGGGCATCTGAATTCATACACCAACTCTATAAACCGTTTCATCTTACCCACCGTTTGATGGGTATGGGTGTTTTTTGGATATTGAACGGCCTGATTAAAAAGATTATTCTCAGCGACTACATAGCGGTCCATTTTGTGGACCGTGTGTTTGACAACCCGCTTCTGTTCTCCGGTTTTGAAAATCTGTTTGCCCTGTTCGCCTATTCATTGCAGGTCTATGCCGATTTCTCTGGATACACCGACATTGCTATCGGTGTGGCTCTATTGATGGGCTTTTACTTGCCCAAAAACTTTGATTCGCCTTATAAATCGCGCAACCCGCAGGAGTTCTGGAGAAGGTGGCACCAGTCCCTCAGCCGATGGCTCAAATCGTACGTCTATATTCCTTTGGGGGGCAACAGAACGATTTTTGGCTGCAAGACCAATAAACTCCTTGCCGGCAATGTGAATAGTTTTGCAACTATGTTAATCGGTGGTCTTTGGCACGGTGCCAGTTGGAATTTTGTTATCTGGGGAGGCTTAAACGGAATCGGTATGATTATTGCCAAGTGTTGGCATAGCCTAATGGAGAGCATCGGATTTACCAAATTCATTCAACGAAAGAAAATAATACAAGCCATTGATAATGTGCTATGTATTGCTTTAACTTTTACCTTTATCACTTTCACGCGTCTTTTCTTCCGTGCCTCCTCCAACCTGGATCCGGCAACGGCGAATGAAACGGCGTGGCGAACAGCCAAGCAGATGATGGGGCAAATCATCGGGGCGTGGGACAGCAGCATTATTCCCATGTTTCTGTGGGAATATAGAAACATTGTGGTATTGTTTGTAGCAGGTATGATTATTCATTGGTTGCCCTCAAAAGTTAAGCAGTGGTACCGTATTCGGTTTGCTCTTTTACCATGGTGGGGCATGATGTTGTGCGTTACGGTAGCAATAATATTCGTTTACCAGTTCATCACAGCCGATTTACAACCATTTATCTATTTCCAATTCTAATATGATTATAGGTCTGACAGGAGGTATCGGTAGCGGCAAAAGCGTCATCGCTCATGGCTTACAGGCTCTGGGATATACGCTTTATGACACGGACTACGAAGCCAAACAACTTCTCAAGACTCCCGAACTAACTGCCAAAATCAAACTGCTACTGGGAAACGGGGCTTATGACGAAAATGGAAATTATCAAACGGCTTTTGTTGCAGATAAAGTCTTTACCCGACCCGAACTGCTGCAACAGTTAAATTCCATCGTACACCCTGCCGTGCAGGAAGATATTGTCAATAAATATCAACAACTTATCCGGTGTACCAATCCCGATGGCGTTAATCACCTTATTGTTGAGTCAGCCATTTTATTTGAAAGCGGACTAAACCGAATATGCGATAAGACAATAGCCGTCACGGCACCTATGCAAACACGAATACAGCGGGTTATCAACCGTGACGCAACTACGATAGACAAGGTACGCGCACGCATGGGCGCACAAATGATCGATTCGGAACGTGTACAACGTGCAGATATAACCGTTTGCAACGACGGTTCAGCAACTATTGACCAACTATGCCTATACATCAAGCAACATTTGTAATCTCGTCTCCTGACGTAGCACAGTGTCCACGAACGACACAACCTGAATATGCTTTTATCGGACGCAGCAACGTAGGCAAATCCAGCCTAATCAATATGTTATGCCACAACCCCAAACTGGCTAAAACGAGCCAAAAACCCGGTAAGACATTACTTATCAACCATTTTCTAATCAATAATGAGTGGTATCTAGTCGATCTGCCCGGGTACGGTTTTGCCCAAACCGGACAGAAACAACGGGAACAACTCAAACGGATGATTGAGCGTTACTGCCTATTGCGCGAGCAGTTGTGCAACCTGTTCGTCCTGGTGGATTGCCGGTTAAAACCGCAAAAAAACGATGTAGAGTTCATGAACTGGTTAGGCGAAAATAATATACCTTTCTCTATCGTTTTCACCAAGGCAGACAAAATCAGTAAATCGCAACTGGCGCAACATTTGGATACCTATAGGACCACCTTGCAACAGACATGGGAAGAACTGCCGCCTATTTTTGTTACCAGTGCCGAAAGCGGACTGGGCAGAGAGGATGTCATTGATTACATTGAACAAATCAACGCTACACTATGATTTGGGATAATAACGACGATATAGGTCTTATCACCTGCACACACAACGGACGGGATATACAACGCCATCTGAATGAATGTCGTAATGAACGGCGACCGTATGTCTTTGTTACACCGACAATGCAAACCGTTGATTCGCTGCAACGTATCCTAGTGCCGGTGTCTATGCTGGAGGAAGAAGTGTATAAGGCTGAGATATGTACCTATCTGGCACGCAAGACAGGTGCCCGATTGGTTTTGCTCATTGCCAATGATTACGGCAGCAAAGCACAAACCAACCTCAACAAGATAATCACCCATATACGTTCCGTGGCGCAGCGCACGGGTGAGAAAATAGAATTCGAAGTACACAAAGCCTATAAAGACTCTTTCTCGCTCAATCGTGAGGCAGCGGAACGGCAACACGATTTTGATCACCAGTTACTCTTAATCACCGCCAGCCGTGAATACGGATTAGACGACTGGCTATTCGGACCGCAGGAGCGACGTGTTATCCTGCACAGCCCTGTTCCCGTTATGCTCATCAACCCAAGGGCTGACTTGTTCAGTTTATGTGACTGATTTTCTATTTAATATGCCGCCTGTTCAACTCACGGCGATAAGCAACCGCAGCGCGTTCGTGGTCTGAATAGGTAGCGGAAAAAACATGTGTCCCCGACCAATCGGCATTGGCGCACATATATAAATAATTGGTCTTGGGAGCCCGCAGTACAGCGTCCATCGTTGCTCCGTTGGCACAGCGGATAGGTCCGGGAGGAAGACCTAAGTTCTTATATGTGTTATAGGGTGACGCTATCTGCAAATGCGATTTATTCACCCGTTGTAACGAGAAATCACCCGTAGCAAAGATAACCGTCGGACAGGCCTGTAAAGGCATACCCTTACGCAAACGGTTGAGGTATAAACTAGCTATGACGGGATGCTCTTTCGTATTATGCGTTTCCGATTCCACTATGCTTGCCAAAGTGGACACTTCCGTGGGCGTAAGGTGCAACGCCTGAGCCAATTGTTTGCGTTCGTCTGTCCAGAAGCGATTATATTCCTTATACATACGTGCAAATAAATCGTCCGGGCTGATGGTCCAATAAACCTCGTATGTATTGGGTATAAAGAGGCATATCGCAGTGGCTTTATTCAGCCCGAACTGCTGCATATAGGACGCGCTTTCCAGCCGTTCTGCTATGTCCGCTGAGTCTAACATCAACACCTTACCCATTCGTGCCGCCAACTGACTGACAGTGCGTATCTGATTGGTGAAACGCAGTTGAACAGGGGTTTGCCGGCCTTGGTGCAAACGACCAATCAAACTCCGGTTAGACACACGGCTGCCCAACTCGTAATAACCGGGATTTATAGCCGTTTTTTTGGTGTAGTGTCTATACCGTGTTATGCTACCTTTGCTTGCCACATCGTAGTCGTTTTCTATCCACCCCATCAGGCTGTCCATCGGTGTATCCGGGTAGATATAATAGCCATGTTTCTCGCCGTCTTTGCTGACTATATTACATACCATATCATGGTATATCTCCAAAGCCGACAACACACCCGCTATGCCGATAATCAGCACACTTAATACGCACCCGCCTCTATGTTTTTTTCTTGTTTGTTGCATAACGGCTGCAAAGATACAAAGAATTTTTGGAATATGCAAATTTTAGTTTGTGCTTGGTTATCAATCTTGCAAAAATGTGAATTTATTTGCAGATATGAGAAATTTTTAGTACCTTTGCAGGCGAATAGAAAAAAGAGATATTATGGCTTCAGGAAATGTAGATAGAGATCAATTGCATAAAACGATTTGGGGCATTGCTGATTCGCAGTTGCGTTTTCCATTACGAATTTGAGTTTATCCATCCGTTTAGCGATGGCAACGGACGCATGGGACGACTTTGGCAATCAGTTATCTTGGGTCAGTTGAGTCCTATTTTTGCACATTTGCCCATTGAGAATATGGTGTATGCCAATCAACAAGCATATTATGAAGCAATCGCCCAAAGCGATAACGCAGGTGATTGTGGAGTGTTTATTGATTTTATGTTAGAGGAGATATTGAAGGCATTGAAGCAAAAACAAGGTGCTGATTTATTGCAAGTCGGTATAAATGTCGGGAAAAGAGTTGCGGATAATGTCGGTATAAATGTCGGTATAAATGTCGGTATAAATGAGCAGAGAGCTATTCGTATAATAGCACAAGATCCTAAAATAACAGCGACTCGGTTGGCAGATATATTACATGTTACCGTTCGCCAAGCCGAGCGTATTTTCTCGTCATTGCGTA
>JAKSMY010000005.1 GCA_024400275.1 Paludibacteraceae bacterium
GACAGCCGGCCGTAAAGTTGAACCGGAGGCGATCCGCGGGTAGGCCTTCTCCTGGCCGTCGATGGTAGTGACGAAGGAGGCAGCCGCTATCTCGCCCTTGTGGAAATCGTAAGGAATGTAGATAGATGTCTGTCCATCACATTCCGGATTGATGTCGGTGGGAACGTTTATATCCAAGCAGTAAACAATTTTGACGTGATAAGTGACAACGCTATCGCAGTTCTGACTATTTTGGAAGGTATAGCGGTAGTCACCCGAGTTGTATATCCATGAACCGTGCAACAAGCAGGAGTCTTTTGCCGTGATGTCAACATCGGTAGGTTTGGACTCACGACGAACGAAAGTGCTATTGATGACAATAGAGTCACAATCATACCGAAGGGTATCGGATATTGTATCTGTAGCGATTGGCGAATCCCACGGCACACACATGGAATTTTCGTGCTTGATAATTTCCGCTTTGTCCACATAGAACGAGAAATGCACTGCTTCGGCAGGATAAACGGTCTCGGGGCAGTCTTTATGGGCATAGACATTAGCAATGACATCGTACCAACCTTTAGTCTCATATTCATGTGTGGTTTGAGCAGGACCATTGTATTCGGTAACGCCATCACCAAAGTCCCAATCGACTTTGTCGATAATGTCCGTACCGACCTGTGCATCAAAAGTCAACGGTGTGTTGATGCAGAAACGATTTTCGCCACGCAGACCGTCGGTAAAGGTAAAACCTTCCAAATTGATACCACGTTTAATAGCAGACGAACCGCAAGAGTAGGCATAGGACTCGTCGTTACCATTACCATAGACGTGTGCAATAAATCCGGAACGGTTTTCTAAGGTAAACACAGACATTGCCTCGTTGTTTTCACCTATTTTAAGACGTGCGTACGAGTAATCGGCTTTTCCCGGAACAGGAGTCCAAACCAATTCGGCAGACCGATCCACTAAAGTGGGACCATTGTGACCGTAGAATTTGGTGTCTTGGCATGTGGCGGTAGATGTGACCACATTCATAAAGTGTTTGCGCGTTTGGCTGGTGTAGCACGAACCAAAGGTTATCTCACCAATTTTTTGTTGCAAAGGAGAAATCCATACAGAAGACGGGTCACCTTCACCATTAGGAATTTCGCTACCGGCCTTACCCGTGAACGAGTTACCGGTATCATAATTGAACACGGCACAAGGGCAACTGGTTTCGATATAGAGGGCATCCATTGTATAGACATCGTTCATATCAATAGGGTTAGAACCCGGTTTGCCGGTGCGAGGGTCAGCCGGACCTTGCAACAAGCAGTAGTAGGTTTGTCCTGCGTCCAAGATAGTATGTTGGCGACCATTGATATAGACGATGGTACCATTTTCGATAGCAGTAACACCGATATAGTTACCGTCTTTTTCCAACGAGCGTGTTACGATAAACTGGTTACCCCAGTAATCAACGGGCATAGATTGCTCAAACAAGCAGTCACGAGCAGCAACGCCGGAAGGAACATTGGTCAAAGGTACACCATTGAAGACGGCAATCTTTTTACCATTTTTAGCCATGATATGTGTACCGGTCAGTTGCTGTTGTACAGAGGACATAAGGTAGTAGGTCTGTCCCTGCTTGAGCGTAATGGAATATGTTTGTCCGCTATTGTTTTTGCCGTACGTGTTGCCACGCGGTGTTATATCCACGACCGTATTATCTTCTAAAGCCAAGATTGTTGCCATTGCAATAGTTTTGGTAAATCCGCTACTACAAGTAGGCAAGAAATCCTGTGTGTAGTATTCCGATTGCAGGGCAGTGGTAGGCAAGATATTACTGGCATCCATTGAGTGTTTGGAACTCAAAATGACATAAACCGATATATCTTCCGTAGCTGTGACGTGCAGACCATAGTTGTTGATTTGGTCAGCAACAGCGGTGACATTATCGGCATCGTTCATGTTGGACGGATACCATTCATTCACTGTCGGGTTGAAGGTAGTCCATGAACCGGCGGTCACGTTTTGCGTGATATTGACCGAACCTCGCGGGTTGGTGATATGAACGGTACATGCTTTTTTAGCAGATACGGCAATATATGGGGTGGCAGTTGCTTTATCCGGAGAGCAGACAATGGTTGAACTTACCCAGAAGTCTTTACCTTCCGTAGATGCCTGTGCCATTGCTTTTTGACAAGCAATGGCGACAAGCAAAGATAGAGCCAATAACAGACGTTTTTTCATATAAGGGATTATAAAATTTCTACTTCTACACGGCGGTTGTTCTGACGACCTTCGTCGGTGTCGTTGGTGTCGATAGGACGTGTTTCACCATAACCTACTGCTTCGATACGGTCAGGAGCTATACCGCGCTCAATCAGTTCCTGACGAACGGCATTAGCACGACCTTCGGACAGTTTTTGGTTAGCAGCATCTTTACCTACGCTATCGGTGTGACCCATAATCTTGATACGAACCTCAGGATTGCGATCCAAGTAACCGAACAAATCAGCCAAAGTAGGTTCGCTCATAGGCAGAATCTTGGTCTTGTTGGTAGCGAAGAACATATTCTTCAAGATAAATACTTCACCTTTCTTGATAGGAATAAGGTCAACCAACATATTATCACCGATGTTAGCAACGATGCCATCGTAGGTTTCGTAGCCTAATTGCTCGATATGCAGAGCATAGAGGATAGTATCTTGCAGCATTGTGCTGGCAGTACCATTGGCGGTGTCGGTGTTCAAAGCCATCAACTCGGTGGTTGTACCTTGACGGCGTACTTGAATTTTAGCGGGCAGAGGAAGACCTGTTTCCGCGTTGCGTACGCGTACGTTAAATATAGGTCTGTGGCGAAGTTGAATGGTTGTATCCAACAGGTAGCCGCTTTCCGGAATGGTAATGGTGGTAGAAACAGGATAGTAATCCGTCATTGCCAAACTTAACTCGTAGTTACCGATAGCCAGTTTCTGTGCTTTCTCACCATTCTTCATTTCCATAGGTTTGAGAATAACCTTGCCATTTTTGGTGCTTACGATTTGCAAGGTGGCCTTCAGACTCTCACCATTGGCTTCGTCCTTAACTTTCAAGTCCAAATAAGAAGGTTGAGGCGGTACTTGACGAGGTGTCTTGCCCGGAACTTCGAATTGGATAGTGAACTTAGCACCCACGAAGAGGTTGGTCAGTTTGGTATCTTTGCCCATGCCGAGTACGGAGTTGGTTCCTACAGGACGAGGTTCGTTTCCTGTAAAGGTAAGCGGCAACACATCTTTGGCTTTGTTCATATTCAAGAACTCGTAGTCAGCGAACAAGGCAACACGATAGTGCAGGTGTTCGCGACCGAAGGGCAGACGTTTCCCCGGCTCTACTTTCACTTTTTTTGTCTCGTCCGGACCTTTCTGCATCCATTCATCCAAGTCAAGCCCCAATTCGATACAAGCAGCAGCGGTGAGTCCTTTGAGTTTGAAGTCACCTGTGCTTGACGGAACATCAATGACACCTCCACCATATTGAGTAGGATAGGCAGAATCGTCAATTACCCAATCGTATGTGCCTTTTTGCTTATAGCTAAACGGAAGGGCGAAACCAAGGCGGGCACCCACCAAGAAATAGTAGCGAGAGAATTGTGCACCGAGCATGATTGGCAATTGGAAGACACCGATATTGCGTGTTTCATCAATGTTGTCAGTTAGGAAATAGTGTTTTTGAGTACGGTCTGTACCATCCACATTATAATCACGTTGTTCTGCAAATCCGTATGTTGTTTTCGAATTGAAGAAATCGAATTCAAGACCTGTTTCGAACAAGAAGTGGTTGCACTCCAATTGATAGGTTGCTTCCAGACCGGCACCTACACCACCTGTGAGTTTCTTATTCATCAGAGGAGCATCAGCGGGAGTGGAGCCTTCTCCAAATTGTTTCATATTGTCAAACATAGCATCGTAACCGATACGTGGAGCAAGGTTGAAGTAACTGATAACTTCAGGACGTTCTTTTTTCTCTTCCTCCTGTTGTGGGGCACGGAGAGCAGCCAAGTCAGCTTGTACCTGTGCTTCCTGTTCAGCGGCTATTCGTGCTTTTTCAGCCTCGCGTTGCGCGGCTACGCGTGCGCGTTCCTCTTGTATCTTTTGGCGTTCAGCAGCTTTTTTCTCGCGTTCAGCTGCAGCTTTAGCAGCAGTTTTCTCGCGTTCGGCAGAAGCTTTGGCAACTTCTTTTTGACGTTGTTCGGCAGCTTTCTCACGTTCAGCGGAGGCTTTAACAGCTTCTTTTTGACGTTGTTCGGCAGCTTTCTCACGTTGCGCTTTGGCTTTGGCTTGCTCTTTAGCACGTTTTGCAGCAGCTTTTTCGCGTTCTTTTTGTTTTTTTGCTTTCTCTTTAGCTTTCTTCTTTTGAGCAGCAGTCATTTCTTTTTTATCAGCAGCATAAACGGTAGTTACGGTAGCTGCACTGAAACCTACAAGGAGGCTGATTACGAGTAATGTACGAAGAATATTTTTCATTGTCTTGTCCTCCTAATTTTATTCGAATACTAAGAATTTAAATGTACGTTGATGTCCGGCATCTACTTTGAGCACGAATAAACCGGGTCTATCCGGTGCTTTAATCAGACCACCGCCTTCAGGCAGGTGTGCCGTAGCATATACATTGCCGTCCGGACCGTACCAAGAGGCGGATCCGTTGCCGGTGGCATTGACGAATACATATTCGCCCATCTTGGCGCAGTTGGCACCGATGGCTAGCATTTCTGTACCGGGGTTGTATATCAGTTGGTCGTTTTTATTGGGATCCAAACTGATTGGGCAAGATTGTACCGTGATAGGATCTAAAGTACCTGAATTGAGTGTGAAACTAACTATATACTGGGCACCGGCAACAGGATTTTCAAGATTCAGAACCGAGTTCTGTTGGTTGAACAAGGTGTCTTCGTTTGCTGTCCAAACAAAGTTAGAGTAGATAATTGATTCAAAGGAAGCGGGATCGTTAATGACTTGCAGCCAAGCATCATCGTGAACGGTAGTGAGCAAGTAGTTTCTTAAAGAATCTTTGGATATACCAATTACATTGGAGAAACGTTGTTCTACAAATGGGATGTCGTATTTGAGAGTGAACGTTAAGGTTGTGTCAAGTACGCTGGTTGGACATTCCGAGCCCACGTGCATATCAATACCATAGGGTATATTGTTTTTGGCTTTCGCGGGAACGTCAATTTTGAGTGTATCCTCGCTTATGATACGAATCATACTATCATCAAAACCATCTTCTTTTGCGGTTTGATTGAATTTGAGCGTAACGCTGTCGCTGCCGAATTTAACACCTTGAGAACCTGTCATTGATATAGTATATTCTATCGGTTCTCCCATGTGTTTACATTGTGGCATATCACCAACAACGTTCACTTTGTATTTACCGATGTTGACCACGAAAGCGATGCTATCGAAGTCGTTAGACTCAATCATACCTTGCAAGCAATCATCCACAGCAGTCGGGTCACGGAATATCTTTACGTAAGCGTAGTAGGTGCCACCTACTTCATATACATGGTTGATAGAGTCAAGTTTGAGTGCCATAGTGTCTGTGCCGTCACCGAAGTACCAATAAATACTATCGTAAACGTAGTTAACTTCGGCTCTATAAGGAATCGTATCATCACCGCAGAGTTTGGCAGTGGAACCACTGACGTATTTTACACCATTGATATAGATGGCAGCGGATAGGTCGCGAGTATTACCACCGGCAGGGTAACCGTAACTCTCTTTCTCACCGAAACCGTATACATGGGCAATAAAGCCTTCGTCACCACTCATGGTGTGGGTTTGGGCAGGAATTTTGATACGAGCGTATGAGTATCCGTTGTTTCCATTCACGGGCTGAAATTCGCTGCTGATGCTATTGCCATCCAATACCATACTGCCGACACCGGAAGTTGTGGTAACAATGTTTACATAGTGGTCATTTACCTGTTTGGTTTCAAAGTTACCAAAGGTCATACTGGTCATGGTTTGCTCGATGGGGTTCACCCAAATCTCCGACGGGTCACCATTGCAATATGACCATTTCGTCTCTCGTGTTGCGTAATTCTTGCTATCGCTTTTGTACAGAGTATCTACTATGGTTTTTTCTTTATGATCATATTGATTGCTAGTGAAGAATAGATGCACAGCACAAGGACAGGATGTCTCTATATAATGGCTTGCACCCTCAAAATATTTATGACCATCACCTGTATATTGTGTTAATGCATCTTTTGCTCCAAAATCGAATTCATAAGTATGATGAACATCTTTGGAAAAATCAATCATAGCAACTGAATCACCGTCAATGTAAATGATAGTGCTATCAACAACGGACTGAATGCGTACCTTATCAATACGTTCCCATTTCTCTGTGGACGTACCTTTTTCTTCTTTCTTTTGGTCATCAGTAATATGACTTTCACCATCACCTTTTGTTTTTGCAGCTTTTTTTGTATAATCAATAGTAGTGAGTGAAGAGGTAACTACAAAATGTTTGCCCCAATAGTTGATAGGCATAGCCTGTGAATAGATATGGTCACGATCTCGTATCTCATGTGGTATGTTTGTATGCACGTTACCATTGAAAACGGCAATTTTTTTGTTGTCACGTGCTTTAACAGTGGTACCAGAGAAATCGTAGTTTGAGCCATACCCTTTGCCTGTCCAAACATAAAAAGCTTGACCTTTTTTCATCTTTGGAGTGGTGTAGGTTTGACCAGCTGAGTGTAGAGTAGAGTTGACAGAAAGAGTGTAGTCCACTTCTACATCATCTTCAGCTGCAACAATAACGAAATGGCTACCTTGTGATACTTTGTCACCCCCCTTATCTTGTTCATGTGAAGATGGAGGGTAGCACTGAATGCGATATTCACTACGGAGTGCAGCAGTAGGCAGAATGGCTGCTACATCGAATGATTTGTCGCGGTAGTTAGCAGCAATCACTGAAATATCGTTGTCGGAAGTGATATGTAGAGCTTTATAAACAGGAATCTCTGCATCAGCATCAGATACATAACCAACATTCTTGTCAGGATATTGACCTGTGTTATCTGCATCATAAATCATTAGGGTTTGAATGTCGTTCTCGCCTAAAGTCATTGTCTTGTGGTAACCTGCATCATCGTTGTCAATACGCACGTTGGCAACTTGTTTGGAGGAAAATGTTAAACTGAGTTGGGTTGGATTGTCACAATCAGCTCGCATCAATGTTACCCAGAAATCTTTACCTTCTGTGGATTGTGCCACGAGGAGTTGGGGCAAGAGCAGTGCCCCGATTAACAGACTAAAAAATGTAATTTTTTTCATAATGTTGATATTTTTTTGTTAATTTTGTTTCGTGCGTTGTTGTTCTTAGCCACATAAGAGCATAATTACATATTTTTTCACGTTGCAAAATTACAAAATAATTCACGTACGCGCGTGGACATTTTGCCAAAAAATGTGTAAATTTTGACAAATCACTTTTTAGGCTGCCCCAACAGGGTATAGACCCTATTATTACGACGAATGACAACAAGACCCTTATGCACCTCTTTTATGGGTGCAGCGGGTGTTTTATGTAATGCGGGTATTTGAGATGGAATGTCTCCTGTTCCAACGACACGAATGGTATTAGTCGGGCGCAGATTTTTGGGTGTCACCCGATAATAGACGATTGCGTCTTTAGGCAAATCGCAAACTACCGAAGCACTCGTTCCCGTTACCTCTTGCGGATAGCCCGATAGGGAAGTTTCTATGGTCTGTTCGTCCCCTGTGTAGAGGAAAACTTGCTGCAACGAGATACGATGATAATTACCACTCTTACCAACTTCTTTCTGCCATAAAGAAATAGTGTCCGTTCCCTTGGGAATAGGGTATATATATGTTTGTTCGTCTAGTGCCAGTGGCTGAGTGGCAATAATCGCACCATTATTTCCCTTTACGATGAGATCTGCCGAGTCATCACTCTTGAATATGCAGCATTTGACGGCCAGATAGGTGTCGGAGGGCGCTTTGCCAAAGTCAGTAATGCGTAGTTGCTTTAAAGCCGAAATGGTGGACATACAAGTGGCATACGAACCGTCCATGTTGCCATAAGTGGATTTCGTTCCATTTGTATTGAGCCAACTCAATTGGGGAATGGTGTCCAAAACAGAACTTTTGAAACCCCACATAGCAATTAATGTGTCATTATGCCCTGTTGTTTCGCGTGTGAAAACATCCAAACTATACGATTCGCTTCCTGTGTTGCTCCAACGGGCGGTAAAACCAGTTGTCGTAATGTTGTTGGCTTCGTAAGCCGTCGGGTTGGTGGCACTGATAGGAATCTGATAGTCAGGAGAGGTAGTACATATCAAATTAGCCAAAGAAACTGTTTGTCCCTGCTTATTTCCCCAGATATATTCCACTAATTCGGGATACTCGATATAGGGGTTGCGATTGTGCTGAATGGACGAGATGGCATTTAGACGGTTGATTTCCTTTTCGCTAACCGGGTCTATGCGGTGCCAATTGAGCAGAACCTGCACCAAGTAGGGGGAAAATGTTTTATAGGAGACGTTGCTGACGTAGGCCTTGTAGTCCGATACCCATTGCTTGTCCTGATAGGCTGTAGCAATGTAAAAATACTCACGTGCAAAATCGCCCTTGTACTCGTCGCAAACGCAGAACGCTAATTTTCCCCAAGTAGTGTCCATTCCCTTAAAGAATAGGCCGTTGTTGACTTTGGACGAATCTGCCAGAATGCCGGGAGGAATATCGGATTTGTTGTTATTTGCAATTCGGTCAGCAGGGCAAAGGTGGTATAAGTCACAATAGGCGGCATCTTTATTATATTCGGATTCTTTTGTAGATGCTCCCCACCAAGATTTAGGCACACTATGCTCAATATCCAAGCCGGCAGCACTGCCACATTTGATGGGGAAATAGCGTTTGGTATTAGAATACATATCCCAAACCGTCCCGTCAGAACGGACATCGGTTGAGTTAAACCCCATCCAAGTACATGGTTTGGGGTCGCCAATTTTCCATTCTCCTTGTTTATTGGTGGTATGGGCATCATAGCCGTATTTCCACCGTTCACCACCTTTAACTATTTCGTGCAAGGTGGATTTAAGCACGGAGTCTGCTTTGCCATCTATTGCAGCGTAATACCCCGGAGGAATAGGTTCCGCGTAAAGAAAAGTGGCAATTGTCAATAAGACGAAAGGAATGATTTTTCTCATATACATATACTATTAAGTGTGGCTTAACATTGGCTTCTACTCCCGTTCTACCCCCGTTAAGGTCTCGCTCTACTACCGCTATACTACCGCAAAAAACAGGTATTTAGCAGCGATGCGATAGGAGGGCAAAGAGCAGGTTAAGGGTAACATACCAAAGAATGATGGCAGCACCGGCGGCAATGGCAAATTCGATATGCCCGTACCGAATAGCCTCCAGCACGCAAAAGATGACCAAAACGAGTGCGCCGATAAGGAAGATGTACTTGTCCGAATTGTCGTTCCAAGTCAGGTTGTGGAACTTGAGGCTGAAGAAAGGTATCTCGGCGAGCAGCAAGTAGCAACTCAATAGACTGAGAGCCACAAGCAGCCAAGGCATCCAAACGGCAGTCATCATCTGGTATGGCATGCAGCAGAGCGATGTCCAGAAAATAGCATTGGCAGGCGTAGCCAGTCCGATAAAAGAAGATGTTTGGCGTTCGTCAAGGTTGAACTTACCCAACCGGAGGGCAGAAAAAGCCGCCATGAGCAATACAATGAGGCTCCACCAGCCAATGAGCGGGCGCAGGTAGCAGCAAAGTGTCATGGCAGGAGCGAGTCCGAAAGTAATGTCGTCAGCCAGCGAGTCCAACTCGATGCCCATTTTATTGCCGACACCTAAAGCACGTGCCGTCATGCCATCGAAGAAATCGAAGAAAGCTCCTAACAGAATGAGAACGAAAGCCCAGACAAAGGCATTTTGTGTTGCCATAAGGGTGGCAACCGATCCGCACAGCAAATTGGCGCATGTGAACGAATCAGGAATAAGACGTTTGGTATTCATAGTCGTTTTTGAACAATAAGCGTTATTAAAATACTGGGTATGCAGCACACCATGACAATCCAAAAGAAGGTCAGGTATCCCGTGCTTTGCTGAATATAACCTGCGACCAGTCCCGGCAACATCAGACCGAGATACATAACGGCTGTGCAGATAGAGAAATGGGCTGTTTTATGTTCGCCTTTGGCGAAGTGCATCATATACAGCATACACGCCGTATAACCTAATCCGTAGCCTAACTGCTCGATACCGATGCAGGAGGCAATAAGCCAAAGGTTATCAGGCTGATAAGCAGCCATATAACAATACACGATACAGGGCAGGGTAAGGCACAGACACATCCAAAGCATGACGCGTTTGAGTCCCCATCGGCTACCTGCCAAGCCCCCAAGTATGCCTCCCAAGAGCATCATAATAACGCCTAAGCCCCCATAGAGTTCTCCTACGGTATCCATTGTGAGTGCGAGTCCGCCTTCGTCAATAGGAGCGAGGAAGAAAGGTACGCATAATTTGAGCAGCAGTGCCTCCGGCAAGCGGTAAAGGAGCATAAAGAGCATAGCCAATAAGATGGCAGGTTTGCGGAAGAACTCCACAAAGGTAAGACCTATCTCCTGCCATATCTGAGCGTGATTCTTGGCAGGTTGTATGGTTTCCACTTTGGGCATCGTAAACAAGTGCCAAAGGGCGATGACCGTCATGAGCACCGAACAGCCCAAGAGGGTGAGCATCCACGAGGTGGAAACAGAGTGACTCTTTTCCAAGATTCCGACAATCATCAGCAGCAGGGACTGACAGAAGATGTTGGCTATACGGTAGAACGTGGAACGAATACCCACAAAAGCCGATTGCTGCGGTTCAGAGAGGGCTATCATGTAAAAGCCATCGGCGGCAATGTCGTGCGTGGCAGAGGCAAAAGCGGTGACGGTGAAGAGAATAAGCGCAATGGTAAAGTACCCTTTTGGGGCTAACCATGCCAAAAGGAAGATTGTGGCCACCATCATCAGTTGCATAGCAACTATCCACCAGCGTTTGGTGCGAATCACATCAACGAAAGGACTCCAAATAGGCTTAATGACCCAAGGGAAGGAGATGAGCGAGGTGAAGAGTGCCATCTGAGCATTGGGCATGCCCAATTGATTGAACAGGGCTATGCTGATAGCCGTAACGATAAAGTAAGGTACGCCTTCTGCAAAGTAAAGCGTTGGCACCCATAGCCAAGGAGAACGATTAGTATGTAAAAAAGCAGCCGTCATAAAACGGCTGCAAAGTTACAGAAAAAAATTGATATTTCCAAATATTTATGTTGGAAAATTACATCTTTTGCCCATGTGCGGTGTAAATATCCAGACCATGACGGAGATAGAGACGTCCGTTGCGTATGAATTTGGTGACTACGGAGCGTATATCGATAGGCTTGAGGGCTGTAGCTTGGGCATCTTTTTTTCGATAAACCTTAATCTCAAGCAGATATGTACTAGTGTTGCCCGACCGCCCCAAATATAATGCATCGGTGCTTTCAGTCAGCACAAACGATTGTGCGGAAGGCATACTCTCTGTGTCTATTTCGGAATCCATAAAGTCTTCGGAGGTATAGATTGGCTGCCCGTCGATACTGGTATAGACCGCTACAGCACCATGTTTGCTGGTGCTACCATTCTTAATATATCCTGTGATGACGACACTATCTCCTGCTTGAAAACCTCCTTGTGCAGGGGAAATCTTAATGTAATTATAGGTGGTTACGTTATCGCTGGTAGAGGAAAAACTATTGCCAAATTTTACTGTTTTAGCTGGTTTGCTGCCTGCCACTTTGCCCCCCTCGCCGATGGTGGTTGTACCACCCAACTCTTGACTACCAACGTTGTTTTGGAAGTCATAGATGATGTCGCAAGTGGGATCATCAGAGATAGGAACGAAAGGTGTGTCGCCGCCTCCGGTTTCGCCGCCCTGCTCGCCGCTTTGCCCCGGTTCGGTTGCTTTAGCATTCCATCGCGTGTATTGATAGATGGCAACATCTTTCTTTTGGTCGCTGGTAGTGTAGAAAATACTATCGTTCAACCATGCAACTGCTTCGCCTTGTTTCTCCAATTCGTATGCGGCAATTTGTTTTGGTTGACGTTTGACAGCGTCTTGTACGCTTTCTCCCTCTTGACGTTCCCAGATCAAAGCATAAGCGGCATCTTTGGAAACTGTTTCGCAGTCTTCGGACTTGATATTGTTTTTGATAATAATGTATTTACCGCTTGGCGCAATGTCTGCTGCTGTAACGGTCTGGAAATTATATTCGCCGTCTTTCCCCAGTGTGCAAACGTAAGTCAATTTTTGCAATCCGGTGCCATAATCTAAGTTGAAAGGAATATAATAAACCGAACATTGTCCATTATACACTTTATCTACAATGTACAAAATGTTTTCTACATTGTCGTACATAATAGCTTCTGTGTTGTGTGCCTTGCCGTCAGGATAACCTAATTTAAGATATTTGGCAGCAATTTTTTTAGTTCCACTGGTGATAGCAGGTTCCTCGAAATAGTAGATGATGTAGTTGTCTTTGTATGCTAAATCGTTATCTCCTACGGCACCTAAGAAAATATAGTTCTTCCCATTATATGCACCTGTAGCCAAGTCTTCCCAATCATCGCGTCCGGTCAGACCTGTCAGTTCGATTTCCATGGCTTTAGTACCATCGTGTTTGGTGGCAACCAAGGAAAAAGAATCATCTCCTTCCAACCATAAATAACCCGGTGTAGTGCGGCTGCAAGCCATACCGGACACTTCCGGCATAACATTTTTGTACGCTTTACCACATTCAGTGCGTGTAAAATCGTTGTTAAACTCCAATGTTTTACCATTGTAGGTAAGAGCTGTAGCTCCAAAAACAGACATGGTCATGATGACCGTAGCCATTAAAAAGAAAATCTTTTTCATATAGACAAAATTAAGAATTGTTCTCTTAAAAACGGTGCAAAATTACTGCTATTTTGAGATAAAGATGTGTAAATATTGCAGAAAAAAGGTAGATTTTTTGTCAATCTACCTTTTGTCTCTCTCGCGTGCGTGTGCGCGTTATTTACTAATGTATTTATTGGAAGTTACTGCGATTATCTTCTATCTCGGCTTTATCCTGAATCATTGAGATAGCCTGATAAGGCAACGAGTAAGAGTAGCGACTGTTCATCTGCTGAATCATAGCAGCATCGTCCTCTTCGCCTTCAGCAACGATTTGTTGTCCGGGAACGAGCATATACACACCTTGTTCACCTTTAACGGGAGCACTTAACTGACCCTGTGCAGTAGCAAAAGCAGCACCAACCACAGCAGGTTCCATACCGGCGTTACCGAAACGCATACCGCTGAGTTCAACACTTTCTGCGTTTTGAATAGGTGTACCTGCTATTTGTGCAGCTTCCTCCAAAGAAGCGGCTTTGGCAAGGTTGGCCATCATCTGGTCGGCTTTCTTGTCACGGATAACTTCAGCACGCAGTTCGTTTTCCACCTCCTGTAGCGAGCGATATTCGCCGTCGCTAACTTCGTTCAGCAGGGCAACGATGAATTGGTCGCCGCACTCAAACACATCGCTTATGTCGCCTTCGTTAGCCTCGAAAGCCCAACGTACGATAGCACGACTTTGTTTGAGTTGACCAATCTTGTCCTGTTCTTTCTGCAGGTTGTATGCAGGGAAGAGACGCATGCCTTCTTTCTCGGCAGCCTCGCGGAACTGGACATCATTGGGATTAGCCACGATAAACTGTTTAGCCTTATTGTATAAGGTGGAGTAGGTTTTGGAAGATGGGGTTACCTTGCGTTCCAAAATAGCCACTTTGGCTTTAGGCGTTGCTTTGGCTACATCTACACATTCGAGTGTAACTTCACCCATACCTTGTGCCACAGTAAATTGCTCGCCTTTTTTCGCTTTGAAGGCAGGTTCGGCGATGTTTTGCGGCAGCATGGCCTCGGTGTACCACATAGCTTCTTGCTCTTCTTCTCCCTCTACAACGGCGCGCAGTTGAACGGAGTCAGGCATCGAATAGCCGCACTCTATGATACGAGCCATGCGATAGGTGCCGTCCGCAAAAGTGAGAGGCATGAAAGCATCTTTTTGCGCCTCTTTACCGAATGCAAAGTCTTTGTATTCAGCAGGAATGGTTTCCTCGGAATAGTTGAAGCCATTGTACATAACGTCCGAATTGGTATTTACTACGAGGGCAATATCTTCGGTTGTTTGCATTTCTTGTTCCAAAGCTTTCAGTTCGGCTTCAACGTTTTGGAAATCCTCCTCGGAAGGCAGGATAGCAAAACTGATGTATTCAACGGAACGATTGGGGGTTTGTTTGTACAATTTCTTTTGTTTGTTGTACAATTTTTTCAAGTCAACGCTTTTGACTGTGATTGTGGAGTCAGCGATAGCCGAATAAGGCTGCATTACATATTGTGCGTCCACTTTGGTTTGGTTAGCCATAAATTGATATTTGGCATCAATATTATTGGCAGTAATCATATTTTGCAGCAAGTTGACGTATTTTTCCTGCATACGGGTCAGGCGGGTAGCGTTTTCCCAGTACATCCAATAAGTCTTGGCTTGTTTGATGTTAGCGGCCTGTTCCTCATTCTCTACTTCCTGATCCAACGAGTGTAAGAAACGCACGAGGTTCTCGCTATTGAATTGACCGTTTTCGTCCATAAATGCGCGACGTTGGCGAATCAGCTGGTGAGGATTTTTGCCGATGCACAGTTCGCTCAGTTCCTCGGTTGTAACATCCATACCGATTTTTTTTGTTTCGGCACGGAGCGTCCAATCCATCAGCATCATTTGCCATACCTGGTTACGGATTTGTGCCGCCATATCCTCGTCCTGGTCGGTGCGGCCGGTTTCGATTTTGTACACTTCTGCCAATTGCTCTTTGGCTGCCTCGTACTCGGTGTAATGCACCTTGTGACCTTGGATAGTACCCACGTACTCGCGGCTACGATTAAAGAAACTACTACCTGAGTTTAAGAAGTCACCCAGGATAAATGCCAGCATGGCCAAACCTACAATTACCAGCAGGATGACGCCATGATTACGAATTTTTTGTAAAGTTGCCATAATTTTATTTTTATAATGTTATGTTCTATTTCATTTGTGGTCTAACATGTCTCGTTTCCCAAATAGAAATGTCAGAGACGTTCCATTTGGCAGCCACTTCCTCTGTGCTCTTGTAAGCAAAGGCGAAACGGGTTTGTGCGCTCACGTATGCGCTAATATCTATTGTGTCTGTTAATGTATTGCGAAGCGAAGTACCTAACTTGGGTATCTCTATATCGCCCCATGTTTGTCCGTCGTCTTTGCTGACTTTGAGTCTCATTTGGCTGTGAGCCAGCGCATTATCTCCTTGCAAATAATATGTTTTGAAACTCAGTTGGGGGGCTTTGGCCTGTTGTGCAGTCAAATCAACGGCAGGAGAGACGAGCCACACTTCGCTTTCTTTCTTTGCTCCGTCTTTGACGGCTTGTGCTGTTAATTTACCGGATGCTGCGCTCCACACGGTTGTCTCCGGATCGGTGATTATTTTTTCTGTCCACCCTTCCAACCCTTTTTGTTTAATTTCGTCTGTGAAATAAGAGAAGGTACGTTTCGGATAGCATAAATCGTTGGAGGACCAATAGAGTTTGGCTACACTCTTTCCCGGTGTTTCTATTTTGCCACCATAGCGGTAAATAGGACTACAAATAACCACGGTGTCGCCTTTTTTTATTTGGTCTAATCCATATTCTGATATATTAAATGGTGCGCCATCGATATTCATTACCTGATACCCTTCAAAGTCCAACAGTGTGTGCGTGTTGTCGCGTATGTAAAAAATAGCGTTGTGATACGAACTAGACATTCCTTCTGCATGTTTGCCATCGAATTTGGATACTATACCGGCAATGTAGTAAGTTTCGGGCGTTTGTTTCTCGTTGGCCAACTTGCGTCCGATGTTATAGGCAGTACGGACAGAAATTGGGGTTACGTCCAATCCCGGAATAAGAATGGTGTCATAATATCTTCCCCCCGATTCCGGTCCGGCAGGGAAATCGCTATGCTCGCACGCGCACACAGCAAGCGCGATGGCGAGGAGCGAGAAGTAATAAGTTAGATGTTGCGTCATATACGTAATAAATAACGTGCAAAAGTACACTTTTTTTGTGATATATGCAAACATTTTTATGAAAAAAATAATTTTTTTAACGATTTTATTGGTCATTCCAAAAAAATATTGTATCTTTGCACGATTTTTATTAAAAATAGATGGCTTATCCACAACCAACATCTATGATACCTCGCAGAGGTCGCGTAGAAAAAGAGATGCCAAACCGAATCAATGATAAGATTCGTGGCGTGAGTCAAGTTCGCCTTGTGGGCGATAATGTAGAGCAGGGAATATACTCTTACCAAGAGGCTATCCGCATTGCAGATGAACAGAATCTCGACCTTGTTGAGATTAGTCCGAATGCCGACCCTCCGGTATGCAGAGTGATTGATTATCAAAAATTCCTGTATCAGAAGAAGAGAAAAGAGAAGGAACAGAAAGCCAACTCCAAGAAGGTTGAGATTAAGGAGATACGTTTTGGACCTCAGACAGACGAACACGACTATCAATTCAAACTCAAGCACGCGCAAGAGTTCCTGAAAGATGGTAACAAAGTGAAGAGTTATGTTTTTTTCCGCGGGCGTTCTATTCTGTTTAAGGAGCAAGGCGAGGAGTTGCTGGCACGTTTTTGCAGCGATTTAGAAGAGGTGGGCAAGCCCGAGGCTCAGCCTAAATTGGAAGGAAAACGAATGATTGTTATGTTGGCTCCCAAAGGGAAATAGCAGGTGGAGTCCTAACATAGTCCCAATATGGTCGATTGGTCCTAAGGCTACCGACGACCTAAAATAATAATTAACTAAAACAATAAACAAAATGCCAAAGGTAAAAACTAATTCCGGTGCTAAAAAAAGATTCACTCTTACCGGGACAGGTAAAATTAAGCGTAAACACGCTTACCACAGTCACATTCTGACTAAGAAGACCAAGAAGCAGAAACGTAATCTGGATCACGTTGCTATGGTCGACCAAACAAACATGCGTAGTCTCCGCGAAATGCTGTTGCTGCGCTAAGTATTAACCATCAAAATTTTATTGAACTATGCCAAGATCAGTAAATCATGTAGCTTCTCGTGCTCGTCGCAAGAAAGTTATGAGCCTCACAAGAGGTAACTTTGGTGGCCGTGCTAATGTTTGGACAGTCGCCAAAAACACGTGGGAGAAAGGTCTCCAGTATGCTTATCGTGATCGTAAGAACAAAAAACGTACTTTCCGTGCGCTTTGGATTCAACGTATCAATGCAGCCGCCCGTTTAGAGGGGCTGAGTTACAGTCAGTTAATGGGTGCTTTGAAGAAAGCGGGTATTGTCATCAACCGCAAGGTGTTGGCTGATCTCGCCATGAATCAACCCAAAGCCTTCAAGGCTATTGCTGACAAAGCAAAGAAAGCATAATCGCTCGATTTGTGACCAAAGAAAAAGCTGTTCAATTTAGTTGGACAGCTCTTTTTTTATTTCTTCTTGCACTTCTGCCGAATTGGGAACGAGGGGGAGACGGAGGGTATTACTGATAACACCCATTTGACTGAGTACCGTCTTGATGCCTGCCGGATTACCTTCTTTGAACAGCAGACGCACCATGTCGGCAAAACTGTTTTGTAGTGCAAAGTCTTGTTTTCGTATTATCTGCCCGAACTCCTTGGGCCACGCATTGGAGGCTACACTAATCAGTCCGGCTCCTCCGGCTTGCATCACTTCGGCTGCTATACCATCGTCTCCGCTGATTACCATAAGAGTGGCTTTATCTATATTTCGACTGTCGGTCGACTGTCGGTCGACCGTCGGTAAAGACTCGAGTAAACCCAGCAAGTGACGTATCTGCTCAAGGTTGCCACTGGCTTCCTTGATGCCAAGGATTTTGTCCGGCACGGCGGTATAAATACGCATAACGGTTTCGGGCAACAGATTAACTCCTGTTCGCCCGGGTACATTGTATAAAATAACCGGTACGGGGCTGGCTTGTGCTATGGTGGTAAAGTGCTGATACAGACCTTCTTGGCTGGGTTTGTTATAGAACGGACATACGCTGAGAATAGCTGCAAAGTGTTGGCGCAATTCGTCGCTTTTGTCCTTCAATTCCTGCACCACGGCGGCCGTGTTGTTGCCACCTACTCCTAACACCAAAGGAATACGTCCGGCTATATAGTTCACAATAAACTGCCGTGTGGCGGCTTTCTCGTCTTCCGACATGGTGGCAGCTTCGCCTGTAGTGCCTAAAACGACTATATAATCTACGCCACCGTTCAACTGGATATCCAATAAACGTTTCAATGCCTCAAAGTCAACATCTCCCTGCGGTGTAAAAGGAGTGATAAGGGCGGTTCCCAAACCTGTGATTGGTTTCATTTTTACGAAATTTTGTGCAAAGATAAGGAAAAATTTGGATATATCCAAATAATTTTGTAACTTTGCACGCTAATATAGATAAATTGTGAGAAAACGTCTTTTAATAGTCTTTGTCGTGCTGTTGTTGCCGCTATGGTTGGTGGCAGCCGTCACCATTCACATCAGCGATCCCAAGAGATGGGGTAACAGTGCGTTGGAATCTTACGTGGGGCAGGAAGTGGTATTTGATGTGCCGATGTATATCGTTAACAATAATCGGTATCAGGTGGCTCCGTGCCGTATTTTCAGCAATAGCATTCGTGGCGGTGTGACGGAGATAAACGGCATAAGCGGTTATCATCGAATGGGAGAAATGATTCGTGGGCTAAAAGCCTATGTGGGTAAATCGGGAAATGGCTGTTATTTGTCCTATAAAGGAGGGACGTTTTTTGGCAACACGCGCGATGATATACTAAAAGGTCCCGATATGCGGCAGATAGATGCCAACGGACAGCACACGCTGCTGGTATGTGCCGCCAATTTGGAGTATTATCTGGTTGAAACGTTTGGTACGGGTTATGGTCCGGACAATGCGGAAGAGCATGAGAAGCAGAGAACCAAAACGATTCCTGCCTTGTCGCTTATCAATGCCGACATATACGGTTTTTGCGAAGTGGAACGTGGTACAGGTGCTTTGGGTGAGATATGCCGAGAGTTGAATAAACTGCACCCCGAACGTCAGTACGATATGGTGTATAACGGCGTTACCCTAAGTGGCTCCTATACGATGTCGTGCTATGTGTACGACAAGAAAAAAGTGATGGCGGTAGGTCCGTGCTGGGACTCGCAAACGGGTGTTAAATGCCGTAAATTCATGCAACTGTTTATTGAAAAAGAAACAGGCGAAGGCTTTATTTTCTCCATCAACCATTTCCAATCCAAAGTGAGTGCAGATGACGAGGTGCGAACTCGTGAGGCGTACGCCGTAAATAGTCTGTATGAGACCTACAGCCTTCACTGCTATGAGAATGATGTGCTGATTATGGGCGATTTGAATGCCTATCCGGACGAGGACCCCATTCAAGTACTGCTCCAAAACGGCAAACGAACCGACCTGCACACTTATTTTCACGCCGATACATCGTACAGTTATACCTATTCTTATGATAATTTTGCTGCCAATTATTTGGACCATGCTATCTGCAACGCTTCCATGCTGCCACAGGTAACAGGTATGCAGGCGTATCATATCAATAGTGACGAGCGCGACTGCTATACGTACGACGGCGGTTGTTACGACGGCTCCATGTTCCGCTACTCGGACCATGACCCTATCTTGGTCGGGCTGCGGCTGAGTGGAGAAGTAGTGACCGGCCTGATGGTTAATAATTTCGGAATGGGCGTGCGTATCCGTAACGGTGAAGGCGGGTATGTACGTATTTACGATATAAACGGAAACTTGATTACACAGAGTGTAGTGGACAATAGCGATATGGTGTTGAACCCTGTCATGCAGTCCGGCTGCTACATCATTCACGTGTACCATGACGGGCAGACCCACGTAACCAAATATATTCATCCATAATGGATTTATTCAGCGACATAGACCAGCAGGAACGCGACGAGATACTCACTCTACGTCGTGAATTGGAAGAAGCCAATCGTCTCTATTATGTGGAGAACGCTCCTGTTATGTCCGATCGTGACTTTGACGACAAGATGCACCGTTTGCAGGACTTGGAGAAAGGTCACCCCGAGATGGCAGACTCCCATTCGCCTACTCAGCATGTGGGGTCTGACCTCGCGTCGAATAAGTTTGAGCAGGTCAAACACCGCTATCCGATGCTCTCGTTGGGCAATACATACAGCAAAGCGGAGATAGAGGATTGGTTGCATCATCTGCCATCGGACGTGGAGATAGTGTGCGAACTCAAATACGACGGACTGAGTATATCGCTTTGGTATGAAAACGGACGGCTCACCCGCGCCCTCACACGCGGTGACGGAGTACAAGGAGACGATGTGCTGCGGAATATCCTTACTATCCCCTCTATCCCGACCACTCTTACCTGCTCCGGTTCTAAACCGGTTGACTCTCGACTCTCCTCTCTCCCTTATCTCGAACTTCGCGGCGAGGTTTTGCTGCCGTGGACACATTTTGAACGGCTGAATAAAGAACGTGAAGCAGCGGAGGAACCGCTGTTCGCCAATCCGAGAAATGCCGCTTCGGGTACGCTCAAGTTGTTAGATCCGGAGGAGGTGCGCCGTCGGGGACTGATAACGTATCTGTATTATATGTTGGGCGATAACTTGCCTGCCACCACCCATTATGACCGCTTGCAGTTGGCACGCGAGTGGGGTTTCCCCGTGTCCGATGCTATTCGGGTTTGTCACGGGGTAGATGAGGTGATGGATTTTATCAATTACTGG
Organism: Paludibacteraceae bacterium; assembly: GCA_024400275.1. The sequence goes on from JAKSMY010000005.1 coordinate 20,868, forward strand.
GATACGGAGCGCAAGAACTTGCCCGTAGCCACTGACGGTATAGTGCTGAAAGTCAATCATATTGCCCAACAACAAGCATTAGGCTACACTGCCAAGAGTCCGCGTTGGGCGATAGCGTATAAATTCCCTGCGGAAAAACAATTGACCACTTTACGCAAGATAACGTTTCAGGTAGGGCGTACGGGCGTGGTGACACCGGTGGCTAATTTAGACCCTGTGCAGTTAAGCGGTACAGTGGTGCAGCGCGCTACTTTGCATAACGAAGATTTTGTGCAGCAGTTAGCCATACACGAGGGTGACCGCGTGTGGGTAGAGAAAGGCGGCGAGATTATCCCCAAAATCACGGGGAAAGATTCTTCGCCCCTCAACTGTGGCAGCAACGTTGCGTCTTGTAGCGAAGCGTCCTCTAAACAGTTCCGCTTCATCACCACTTGCCCCGAGTGTGGCACACAACTTGTGCGTGTAGAAGGTGAGTCCGCTTGGCGTTGCCCTAACACTGCTACTTGTCCTCCGCAGTTAAAAGGCCGTTTGGAACATTTTGTTTCCCGCAAGGCTATGAACATAGACGGACTGGGTACGGAAACGATAGACCTGCTGTTTGAGAAAGGTTTGCTGCGTGATATAGCGGATATTTATTCGCTCCGAAAGGAGGATATAGCCGTATTGGAGGGCTTTGGTGATAAGTCGGCGGAAAAGATATTGGCAGGCATAGAGGATTCCAAGCAAGTGCCTTGGTCACGTGTCTTGTTTGCTTTGGGCATACGCATGGTGGGAGAAACAACTGCCAAGAAAATAGCACGTTCTTTCCCTTCGATAGATGCACTGCAGTGGGCTACAATGGAGCAACTGACTGCTATTGAAGATGTGGGTGAACAAATAGCACAAAACGTGATGAACTATTTCTTGGACGAGCATAATTTGGATATCTTGCTTCGCTTGCGTGCTGCCGGTGTGCAGTTGGAAAAAGAGCAGGGTGCAACGGACGAGAACGGCTCATCAACGGCGCAAAGCCTGCAAGGCAAAGTAATTGTTATATCCGGCACTTTTGCTCACCACTCGCGTGACGAGTACAAGGATATGATAGAGCAATATGGCGGTCGCAATGCCGGTTCTGTATCGTCCAAGACAACTTTTATCTTGGCAGGGGAAAATATGGGACCGGAGAAACGTCGCAAAGCCGAAGCCTTGGGTGTGCCTTTGGTAACGGAAGATGAATTTTTACAAATGCTATGAATATAAAACAAACGATATTTAATTATTTACTGTCTCGGCAACCTAAGCGGATGTCCTCTTTCCCGGACTATGCGAAAGTATCTTCCGTGCTGTTGCTGTACGAGTCTGAATGGAATGAACGGAATGCGGATATCAAACATTTAGTGGAGGAGTTGCACGAAGAAGATAAGCAGGTCGTTGTTTGGGGCTATTGCCACAAGCGGGATCTCTTGTCCCCCAATTTGCCGGAAAGCCGTATCTTGGGTATAAAAGACGTAACATGGTTGGACAAACCCAATCAGGAAGCACGTGCTGACCTGTCACGGCGTAAGTTTGACCTGCTGGTTGACCTGACTACCACACCTATTATTCCGTTGCAGTACGTGGCGATGTACGCCCAAGCAGGCTTTAAGATTGGCGCACAGGATAGCAGTTTATACGATATGGTTATTCGTGTCGATGAAAAAGCTGAACCTGCGTACATCTTCCAACAGATAATACATTATTTACAAACAATTAAAAGTGCAGACGAATGATAGGAACTAAAATACTTAAATGGATAATTGCCGCACTGTGTGTGGGGTTAGTGGGATATACACTTATTTTATTGAAAGATGCCAACGGGCATGTCGCGTTGATTAAGTCCGATGTGGAAAAGAAAGAATACGTCACAGCCCCTATTGATACGGCGATTCAAGTCCTTTCGTTAAAGAGGACCGATGGTGCCGTTATGCCGGTAGAGGATTCGATGCCTATGCGGAATTTCCCTATCACAACAACCATTACAGCCGATTCGGATTCCGTTTCGCAAGTCGATTTATACCGCTACCAGCAGGAGGCGGTTAATATAGACTTGGAGGAACATAAAGAGCCGGTCTTCTTTACGTGGGAAGATATTAAGGTCTATTTCCGCCTGAGTTGTGAAACAATTAAGAATTTTTACCATAAAATATTTTGAGATGCAGATTAAGGAACGTTTGGCAGCGTTGCGTGCGCTGATGAAAGAAAACCGCTTGTCGGCTTATATCGTGCCGGGTACTGACCCGCATGCCAGTGAATATATGGCACCGCACTGGATGGAAATGTCGTGGATAACGGGTTTCTTGGGGGAGTCGGGTACGGCAGTCGTCACATTAGACAAGGCTCTGCTGTGGACCGATAGCCGGTATTATTTGCAGGCTGAAGCGGAGTTGCAGGGCAGTACCTTTGAACTCATGCGCGAGTCGGATGTGGACTGTCCCTCTATTGCCGAATGGCTGCTATCAACTGTCAATTGTCAACTGTCAACTAAAGTAGGTGTCAACCCCGAGATGTACAGCATCAACGGCTATCGTGACCTGAAGGCGGAGTTGGCGGAAGGTGGCTTGCAGATTCAGTCCATCGACCTGATTCGTCCTATTTGGACGGAGAACCGTCCGGAGATACCGATGAATCCACTGTATATCTACGATGACCGCTTTGCAGGTCAGTCGGTGGCTGATAAACTGGCGCGTGTGCGCGCTTCGCTTAACGAACATCGTTGTGACGCTTTGGTCATTGCCGAATTGGACGAGATAGGATGGTTGCTCAATATACGTGGCACAGACGTGGAATATACGCCATGTGTGATTGCTTATTGCGTGGTGGAACAGAACCGTTGCACGTTGTTCGTTGATGCTCGCAAGGTGCCGGAAGAGGCAGCAACTATATTGAACGACAAGGGTATAACATTACAACCCTACGAGGCAGTCTTTGACTATCTGAAACAAACACCTTTTGCACGTGTTTTGATGGACGGCAATCGCGTCAACGAGGCGTTGTATGAGTGTGTCCGGTCGTGCAAAGTAGTTTCTCCCAGTCCGTTGCAGATTATGATGTCGGTTAAAAACGAAACCGAATTGGCAGGAACACGTGCCGCTATGCGCCGTGATGCAGTAGCTTTGACACGTTTCTTCAAGTGGCTCGAACAGGAGGCTCTGCAAAGCCCGCAAACAGAAATAACATTGGCTGATAAGTTGCATGATTTTCGTGCGATGGGTGAGAATTTTACCGGCGAGAGTTTCGGCACCATAGCCGGCTGGAACGCCAACGGGGCTATCGTCCACTATGCTGCCAAACCGGACTCGTGCGCTGCCATAGAGGGTAATGGCGTACTTTTGTTGGACTCAGGTGGGCAGTATTTAGACGGTACCACCGACATCACCCGTACTGTTTGGGTAGGGGACGCTGCGGCTATCTCTGCCGAATTGAAGCATGACTTCACTCTGGTGCTGAAAGGACATATAGCCTTAGCCAAGGCTCGTTTCCCCAAAGGTACACGCGGCAATCAATTAGATGTGTTGGCGCACCAATATATGTGGGCAGAAGGTATTAGTTATGGTCATGGTACGGGACATGGAGTAGGGCATTTCATGGGTTGCCACGAGGGACCTGCCAATATACGTACAGACAATAACACGAACCCTATTCGTTTGGGTAATATCTTCTCGGACGAACCGGGTATTTACCGTGCCGGCAAGTACGGTATCCGGACGGAGAATCTGGTTGCCACACGCGAAATGCCGGCTATGCCGCGTACTACGGGCGAGATGTATTATGAGTTTGAGACACTCACGCTCTGTTTCTACGATACCCGCTTGATGGATAAATCTATGCTTACACCCGATGAGGTGGCTTGGATAAATAATTACCACGCTTGGGTGGAACATGAGATAGCTCCGCTGCTGACAAAGGACGAGGCTGCCTATCTGCATACGAAGTGCGCCCCGATTTATGTTAAGCAAGGGTGAACGCTCGGTGTTCCCCGACAAACGGGGAAAACCAACTCACGGAAAAGGGCAACATGTTTGTGATTATCGTAATATGAAGGAAGAACTAAAAACGTAAAATAATGGAAAAAAACGAACTAAAAAAACTGATAGACCTCTGGTTTGAGGAAGATATACGCGATGGCGACCACACCTCGCTTAGTTGCATTCCGGATACCCAAATGGGTACGCAACAACTGATTATTAAAGCCGATGGTATTTTGGCCGGCGTGGAAGTGGCAAAGGAGATTATTCACCATTTTGACCCCGAACTGCAATTCGAAGGCTTTATCAACGACGGAGCCGAGGTGCACAAAGGTGACATAGCTTTCCGTGTGTCAGGTAAGGAACTGAGTCTGTTGCAGGTGGAGCGTACGATGCTCAATATCATGCAACGTATGTCCGGCATTGCTACCACCACGCACCGTTACCAGAGTCTCATCGCTGATACCAAGTGCCACGTCTTAGATACACGTAAGACCACACCCGGACTGCGTTATCTGGAGAAAGAGGCTGTGCTCATAGGTGGGGGCATGAACCATCGTATCGGACTATTTGATATGATTTTGCTCAAAGACAACCATGTAGATTTTGCCGGAGGTATCACAGCGGCTCTCACGCGTGCGCGCGATTATTGTATAAGGAATAAGAAAGACTTGCGTATCGAGATAGAGACACGCAATCTTTGGGAGATAGAAGAGGCGTTGCGAACCGGCATACCGGATCGTATCATGTTGGATAATTTCTCGCCCGAGCGCACGGCACAGGCGGTTGATTTTATTCGTAATTGGATGAGTAATAAATACATAGAAATCGAGTCCAGTGGCGGTATTACTATCGATACTTTGCGTGACTACGCCCTCTGCGGTGTTGATTTCGTCTCCGTCGGTGCCCTCACCCACAGCGTCAAATCCTTAGACATGTCCTTCAAAGCCGTCAAGTAAACTCTATACTCTATACTCCATACTCTATTATGAAATTAGAAGAAATACTTAAATCCAAAGTCAAAGAGGCAGTCCGGACTCTCTACCAATTCGAAGCAACGGACGCAATGATTCAGTTGCAAAAGACTCGTCCCGAGTTTGAGGGACACATCACCTTAGTCGTTTTCCCCTTTGTCAAACTCGCCCGCAAAGCCCCCCAACAGGTCGCGCAGGAAATAGGGGAATACATTGTGCATTGTCAATTGTCAACTGTCAACCGTTTCAATGCTGTGCAGGGTTTTCTCAACCTTACCATCGCTGACTCTTATTGGCTGCAATTATTACACGAAATAGCCACTGACCCGAACTATGGCACGGTGTCCCCCTCTGGGGAAACCCACGGAAGGGGCTTGATGATGGTTGAGTACTCGTCCCCCAACACCAATAAACCTCTTCACCTCGGGCATGTGCGTAATAACCTCTTAGGCTATTCGATTGCGAGGATTCAGGAGGCGAACGGCTGGAAAGTGGTCAAGACCAATATCGTCAATGACCGTGGTATTCATATTTGCAAATCTATGTTGGCGTGGCTCAAGTTCGGCAACGGCGAAACGCCCGAGACGAGTGGCAAGAAAGGTGACCATCTGATAGGTGATTACTACGTCCGTTTCGATAAGGAGTATAAGAAAGAGGTGGCAGACCTTATGGCACAAGGTTTGGACGAAGAGACCGCCAAACGCGAAGCACCGCTGATGAAAGAGGCGCAGGCCATGCTGCTCAAGTGGGAGCAGGGCGACCCCGAGGTGCGTGCCCTGTGGGAGAAAATGAACGCTTGGGTCTATGCCGGTTTTGATGAAACCTATCGCCAAATGGGTGTGTCCTTCGATAAGATTTACTACGAGTCCAACACCTATCTTGAGGGTAAATCTGAGGTAGAGAAAGGACTCCAATCGGGTGTCTTTTACCGTCGCGAGGACGGCAGTGTATGGGCTGACCTCACCAAGGACGGCTTGGACGAAAAACTGCTCTTGCGTCAGGACGGCACGTCGGTTTATATGACGCAGGACATCGGTACAGCCAAACTTCGTTTCCAGGACTATCCCATCGACAAGATGGTTTATGTAGTCGGCAACGAGCAGGAATATCATTTCAAGGTGCTTTCTCTTCTTCTTGACCGTCTTGGCTTCCCCTTTGGCAAGGAACTGGTGCATTTTTCTTACGGCATGGTGGAACTGCCTAATGGCAAGATGAAGTCCCGTGAGGGAACGGTGGTAGATGCCGACGACCTCATGGCTGCTATGATAAGCGATGCCAAGGAAATCAGTAAGGATAAGGTCAATACCTTGCCTGACATCACACCGGAGGAGGCTGACGAGATAGCCCGCAAGGTGGGATTAGGTGCCCTCAAGTATTTTATCTTGAAGGTTGATCCGCGTAAGAATATGTTGTTCAATCCTGCCGAAAGTATTGATTTTAACGGCAATACGGGTCCGTTTATTCAATATACCTATGCCCGTATTCAGTCCGTTCTCCGCAAAAGTCCAACTTCCAACAGCGTCAGCGGTCTATCTTCTAACAGCGTCAGCGGTCTCAACGACAAGGAACTGTCGTTGATCCAACGCTTAGCCGAATATCCCTCTGTAGTCAAGCAGGCGGGTGATGATTTCTCGCCGGCTGTAATATGTAATTATGCGTATGTTTTGGCGCAGGAGTTCAACTCGTTCTACCATGATTATTCTATTTTGAATGAGGAGAATGAGCAGGTGCGTGCTTTCCGGCTGACGCTTTCTGCTTCGGTGGCTAAGGTCATTGCCTCTGCCATGTCTCTCCTCGGCATCGACCTACCCAACCGTATGTAAAAAACCGCTAAACCATGCTCAACATACTTTTGCTACATTTCGCGCTCCTTTTCCTCCCCACTGCCGACTACACGTCTTCGGTCCTGACCAGTTGCCTCGCCAATTACCGTTGCAACACCAAACCCTCTTCCTCAGTCGGTTTCGACTACGTCTCCGGCTTGGTCATGAAGGCCACTGTCGAGGCGGTGCAGGCGCAGCCTGATCACGCGGGTGCCGAAGCGTGGTATCAGGCTGTCCGTGACTACGGTATGACCTATTACCAGAACGGTTTCTCGGCTGAACCGAAAGACTTGGATAAGCTCAACGCCTGCAAACTGTATTTCGGCTTGCATGATGTGGCTGTTTCGGGACGGTTTGGCAACGAACAGGCTGTCCTCACGGCTTGTGATTCGGCATTGCGAAAGGCGGCACGGGCTTTTGCTTATTACGACCGCACGTATCGTATTTCTGACTCCGTTTCGCTGGCGTATAGCGGCACGCTTTTTTATAGTGGTGGCTGGTGGCATAAGGATAAGTATGTCAATGAGATGTGGTGCGACGGACAGTATATGGGACCGGCACTCTTGGCGCAGTTATTGGTACGGGGGTATGTGCCGCAGGGCAGAACGGAGCAGCAGTGGTGGCAACTGCTTGTGCGGCAGTTTGACATTACGTGGTTTCAGTTGTGGAATCCGAATGACCGGCTTCTTTACCATGCTTTCTCGGCGGCTCCTGAGTTGGATAAGGCTTGGGCTGACCAGGACAACTCTTCGTGGCATTACGGCAATAGTGCCGAGTATTGGAGTAGGGCAGTGGGGTGGTATATGATGGCGTTGGTAGATGTCTTGGAGGCGATGTCGCAGACCGATGTAGCTACTCGGCAAAGTCTCTTGTTGGCGCGTGAACGGTTGAATTTCTATTTGCGCCGGTTGGCAGCCGGTGTGGCGGCTCGTCAGGATAGTGCCACGGGCTGCTGGACGCAGTTGTTGCAATATCCGGTTGGGTACAGGGCTGAGGGCTGTGAGGTTGCCAATTATGTGGAGGCCAGTGGCTCGGCGTTGTTCACGGCTTGTTATCTGAAGGCGATGCGTCTGCATCTCCTGCCGGAGTCGTATCGTCTTTTGGCTGAACGGGCTTTTAGGGGATTGGTGGAAACTTTTTTGGTGGAGAATGTGGGTGATGGTAATCCTTTGGCGTTGGTTTATAGTTGTGCTTCGGCGGGGCTGAGTGACACGCGCAAGGGTGATGCGGCTTATTATCTGTGTGGTAAGGATGTGACGTGTATCACGTCTTATACGGAGGGTAAGATTCTCGGTGCTTTCATCATGGCAGCCACCGAATATACCCTCTCTCCCTCACATTTTCCAAAATAATTATAAATTATTTGCAAATATCAAAAACTTTTTGTATCTTTGCAGCCGAAAATGAGAAAAACTGAAACTTATATTGCCTTGCTCAGACAAAATGCTGATAAATTGAAAGCCAAGTATGGCATTACGATGATGTGCTTATTTGGTTCTGTGGCTCGTGGAGAACAGCATGAGGGTAGTGATGTGGACATATTTGTGGATATGCCTCCAACATTGCGTCAAGTGGGAGGAGCTGAAATTTATTTGCGGCAGTTGTTGGGTTGTGATGTGGATTTAATTCGTAATCACAAAGGGTTAACTCCCTTGTTTAGAAAACAAATAGAACAGGATGGAATCAATGTCTTCTGAAAATATTGAGATTGTTTTGGCTACTTTGCAAAACATGAACGAGTCTATTAATCGGTTGATAGATTGGAATAAAGATGTGACTTGTGCTGATGAGTGGCCTCGGTCTTCGATGGGGATGCAGTTGCTGTCTGCCGATTGTATGTTGTTGCAAGCAATAGGTGAAGCTGTCAAGCAAATTGAGAAACGGGCAGGTGTTGATTTTCTTAATCAGTGTTCGGATATCCCGTGGCAAGAGATTAAGTCAATGCGTAATCATATAGCGCACGGCTATTTTGAAATAGATGTAGATTATGTGTTTTCTACTATCAAAACAGATTTAGTGCCCTTGCAGCACGCTGTAACTACATTGATAAATGTCTTAACAAAAACTAAAAAACAATTTTTACTAACCCAAATGTTTAACAATTTAAAATCTTAATGCTTATGAAAAACAATCTTTTCAATCGAGTCATTAACAAGGGTGCTTCCCGAGACTTCAACGGGGGTAGAACGGGAGTAGATACTACCGTTAAGCATCTTTTCCCCCTCCGAAGGGGGACTAAGGGGGTCTGCCTTCGCAAGGTTGTCTCTCTCCTCTTTATCATGTTCCTCTCTATCCCGCAGATGTGGGGAGCAAATGAGGTAACCATGGTCTCATCTAATTTGATGGGAATTTCGGGTTTGTCAGGTAGTTCTGCTATAACTCTAAAGAATGATAAAGAACAGACATATCTTCTAAAAAATACAAGTGAGGAAACAATCGCGACCTTTACTGGAAACGGATGTAAGTGGAACGATACTAAAAATAAACCATCTGCATCTAGTGATACGGATTATCCTATGTACATACGATTTGGTAGTAGTGGCAATTTATTTGAGTGTGAACCCGCAGCCAAATTTGTGAAAGGTGGTAAAGTCCGTCTATTTATTAGTGGTGAACAAACTAATACAGCAAAGGAATATGCTTCTGTAAAGATTGGCTCTACAGAATTAGGAACTGTAATGGCCTATTCTGCAAAAGCAACTAGAGGGTGGCAAGAATTTGATATTCCTGCAACTATTGATGATGTCACAGCAAAAATTACGATAACGCGTACAGATAATACATTTTTCTTGTGGGGTATTGAAATTTTGACTAATTCTGCTGGTCCTATTACAGAAGTTTGCCCTGAAGGTTTGACTATTTCCGGTCCTGAAAGTGTTAAGGAAGGTAAAAAGTTAGAAATTACCTCTGAATTGGAAAAAGGTAATGGCGACCTCTCTTATCAATGGTATAAAAACGGAGCAGCCATCAGTGGTGCTACCGATGAAACATTGACTATTGCTTCTTGTTATTTGTCTGATGCTGGCACATATTCCTGCCAAGTTTCCAAAGCTGGTTGTACTGATATAGCTACATCTAATGCACTATCTGTCGAAGTTGAAGAATCCTCTTGTCCGAAAACAGGTGAATTGTTTTCTGTTGCCTTTACTGCAATCAAAGACTATTCATTAAATACCACCAAAACAGCAGAAGAAGAAATTACATCTTCTTATGCTACAACAAATGGTGGTAAAGCTTATGCTGGTACAAATAAAAATAACGACCAAACAGTTTCTATCAAGAATCAAAGTAGTTCAATGCAATTCTGTTGGGGTAGTTCGAATACGTATTTGAAGTTGGAATTAGATTGTGAATTACGAGTAGGTGATGTAATTTCGTTTGAGTCAACTACAAATTATGAACTTTCTTTCGGTCTCAATACTACACGTGTTACTACTCCTGCTACAGCATCTAAAACTTATACTATCACGGCAACCGATGGCTTAGCAAATCAGACTACTATTTATGTTTGGAGAGCAGTAGGTTCTTCTACCTATGGTCATTCAATCACCATCACTCGTCCTGCTCCTCCCGCAGCTACCCCTTCTTTCAAAACTCATCCTCAGAGCGCACAATACGACGATGATGAAACCATCGCTGCTTTGATCGCTGAAGCTACTGTAACAGATGCAGGTACTATTTCTTACGAATGGTTCCAAAAAGGTGAAAGCGAAAACACCAAAGTTGGTGATGGTGCTTCTTACACCCCGTCTGTTGCCGGTACATACTACTGTGTGGCTACCAACACTTTGGCTGACCACAAACCTGCTTCTGCTACATCCGACGATGCTGTTATCACAATCGTTAAACCTGAATATGCAGTAATGTACGATCCCAATACCGAAGCAGGAGGTTCTGGCATGAAAGCAGGTTTTAATGTAAAAAAAGATGATGGACATACAGTTCAAACATTTGCTGAGCGTGAATTTACTGCTCCAGAAGGTTATGCGTTCCGTTATTGGGCAATAACTGGCGTAGAAGGGAAAACCACCATTATGCCGAACGAAACATTCACTATGCCGAATAATCCTGTTACCCTAACTGCTATGTATGATGTTCAACATACTGTTAAGTTCTTCGATGGTGCTAATCAACTCGGTGCTGATGTTCTCGTTTGGGACGGTGAAACACTGAAAGTAGAAGATTACAAATCTCGTGAAGCCCAAACATTGGCTACATTTGACAAATGGTACAATGAATCAACATTTGATACAGAGGCAAATTTTGCTACTCCTATCACTGCCGATAAGAATTTCTATGGCAAATGGGATAAAGCATACGCTAATACGGTTGATTTCGTTGCTGCTGCCAAAGCTGCTGCACAACCAAATATCACAGAATTCTTATCAGATGCTAATTACGCGTTGGCTTCTACTACAGGTGTTGAATGGGATAAATCTAATGAATTTGACACAGGTTTGAAACTTAAGAATAATGCAGGAAATACCATTTCTTTCAATGTGGAAGAAGGCAAATTGGTTATTATCACGATGGGTAAAATCAATGGTGTAAATTACTCTATTAATGGCGGTGCTGAAACTGCTATGACCGGAGCTTCTACAGCCAAGGATTTCTATTTCTACAATGATGGTGAGCAATCTTTTGTACTGAAAGAAACATCAACTGCATACAATATGTTCAAAGCCATCACTATTACTAATCCTTACAAAGTTACCTTTACTAACGGTGGCGAAATTGAACCGATGTTCTTCAAGGGTACTGCTCTTACTTTGCCCGCTGCAACTGGCGAAGGCGAGTTCCAAGGTTGGTTCGATGCTGAAACAGGTGGCAACCTAATTGGTAAAAATGGTAATCTTTATACCCCAACTGATTCTATTGAACTCTTTGCTCAATTCTCTATTGAGAGCACAGACAATAGTCTTAAGACACTCAAATATGGTGATACAGACATCCAACTTGTTGAAGATCAAACAACTTACAATGTCGTTCTGCTTTACAAGACCGCTATCCCAGCTTCGGTTACTTACGAAGCCAATAGTGAAGTAGCTACTCCTGCTGGCGAGCAAACCGCTACCGTCACCAATGGTACTGCTACCTTCACCATCACTGCTGAAAATGGCGACCCCGCCACCTACATCGTCAACTTCACCGTCGCTCCCAAAGATGGTGTATCTATCATCAAAGGACAAGTGACAGGAGATAACAAGGTGACTATCACCGTTGGTGAAGGTACTGGCGCAGCAAGTGCAGTTAAGAGTACATCGACTTATGGAGACGAAACTGGTTATAAGTTAAATAGCCGCCCTGCTTACATTGGTATAGCTCTCGCTGAAGGTCAATTCCAAGCAGGTGATGTAGTGAATGTATTTGTAACAACAGTCGCTAATGGTGGTAACGATACTAATCAACCAATTAGACTGTATTACGGTACAAATACAGACAACCTGATGGCAGAAGGCACATCTGCAATGGTACAGGGTGTTAACACCATCGTACTAACTGACAATCCTGAAACGGATGCTATCTATCTCTGCCGTGGTGCAGAAGGTAAGGCAAATGAAAATTGGAACCCGTATATCGCTTATATTGAGGTTCTCCGTCCTATGAACCCAATCCTGACCGCTATTTCTTTCAATGGTGTGGCTGGTACAATTAGTGGTAATACAATCACCGCTAATCTGCCGTTTGTAACTGACTTTAGCAAAATTACCATAACTGAGACTATCGTCTCTAACGACAATAACCAAGTTACCAAGAATTATCCTGAAACTTGGGTAGTGGGCGACAACATAGTTACTCTCACTGACAAAGACGGTGATGTTACAACTTACACCGTCACCCTCTCTCGTGACGAAGTGTCCCACGATGCTACTTTGTCTTCTCTCAAATATGGCGAAACCGAAATCGCATTAGTAGACGGACAATTTGAGTATGATGTGGAATTGCCTTATGGCACTGCTGATGTTCCTGCTTTGTCTGCTGTTAAAAACGCTATTTCTGCTAAAGATCCGGTTATAGTAAATGCTGCTGCGTTTGTTAATTACAAGGCTACCTCTACTGTTACCGTTACTGCTGAAGATGGTGAAACAACTCTAATCTATACAGTCAACTTCTCTGTAGATAAGAATCCAACCATTGTCATTTTTGATGGCTCTACGATGTCTAACATGGCAACAAGCCCGGATGCAACTACAGGATTAAGTTGGGCTATTGTTGGCTCTACTATGGCAGCTGGTGACAAGAAGGCGACTTATCAAGGTGTAAGTTATACACGTTCCTTGTCGTTAGGTAATTCTTCAACTACTAAACATTTCACTATTACCATTCCTGAGAACTATGAAGCACAGATTCATATCCTAATGATGACCAATAGTAGTGATGAGACTCGTCACGCATGGTTAACTAATTCTGCCGATAAGGGCAATTTCGAGGATGCTATTTTAGGACTAACTTCGTCTTCTTACACCGAGTTAGGAGAAGGCACAACCGATTGGCTGAAAGATGGTACTTATTACCTCCATGCTGATAATACCGTTAATGTCTTTGTTCTCTCTGCTAAGATGAAGAAGAATGCTCCTAAACCAGTAATTAACGGCATCTCCGATGGTACTTATTGCGAGGGTGGCGATATGCCAACACTTACCGTGAATGCTGCTGTTACCGAAGGTACGATGTACTACCAATGGTATTTTGAAAATGTTGCTATCCCTAATGCTACAGAGGCTTCTTATAATACTGACCAAACAGGTAACTATTATGTTGTTGTTACCAATAAAGTGGATGGTTTAGACGATGCTTCCGTTCAATCTGATAATGTAGTTGTGGCTTCTGTTGCTGGTACAGCAATTACCGCTACTCATGATGGTAAAGCAAAAGCTGAAACACCGATTACTATTTCTGTTGAAGCAACTGGTAAGAACCTTACTTACGCTTGGTACGCTTGCGACAAACAAGGCAATGTCTTTGGCGATGTACTTGGCAATGAGGAAAGTCTGAACGTAACTGTTGCAGCAGACGATACCTATTACAAAGTAATTGTTAGTGGCGACTGCGGTGAACCACAAAATGCTGTTATCAAGGTAGAAACGGTTCCTGAAATAGCTCCACAAGTATCTGTAACTGCTACCACCACTTGGGACTTCTCTATAGCGCCCAAAGATGCAGCTGCAGCTGCTTCAGATGGTATCAAATCCACCGAAGCCAATCAGGTAATGGCAAATATCCCAAATGTCCGTTTGGATGACACCTTCAATTCTCAAGCACTCGTTATGGGTAATACTGGTGAATATGTTTACCGTAGTAATAAATACGAGTGCTTCCAAGGTAAGTTGCTGAAATTCCATGTTACAGTTCCTGGATTAGTAACTATTAGTGCTCGTAAAGCTGGTAACGGTTGCGACTTAACAATAGGAGACAAGAACTTTGGTGAGATAACAACATCCATCGAATCATATTCTGCTTTTGTAGAAGCAGGTGATGTGGTCATTTCTGTAGTAGGTAATCAACCTATCCGTATCTACACAATGACCTTCACCGCTGCTACTAAGATTCGTTCTGGTCTCACCAATGGCAAACTGGTTACTATGTGCCAAGCCCAACCTATTGCCAAGATGTGGGGCGGTGCCGCCTTTGATGTCGAGAAACCTTACTCTGTTGGTATCGTTTGCCTCGAAGCTGAAATGCCTCTCACTGCCGGTAAACCTTATATCCTGCTTGCTGAAGCTCCTGAAATCTATGTTCTCTATGGTGAAGGTGATGCAGTTGCAGAGGTTGTAGAGGCAAACGGTCTGGTTGGTAATTTGAACACGGCTGAAGACAATCTAATGTTGCCTATGTTGTCCGAAGGAAAAGATACTTACATATTCTCTAACAACCACCTCTACAAAGCAAGTGGCGACAACGCTAACTTCGTGGCTCCTGACCGCGCTTATCTTAACTACGGTGCTGTAGAGGAGGATAAGAGCGAACCCGCTGCTGCTCCTTCTCGTCGTCGTCTCTCTATGGGTGGCGTTGAGCGTGGTACTGCTACAGGATGGGAGAAACTTATGATGAATGAGGGTATAACCAAGTTCATTCATAACAATCACTTCTTCATCCTCCGCGAACACAAATTGTTCAACGCACAAGGTGCCACGATGAGATAAATACCAAAAAAATCGGGTGCAAACTTGCAAATATCAAAAACTTTTTGTACCTTTGCACCCGATTTGAGATAAATCATTGTTATGATGAAAACCAATACATTGTCAATAGAGGAAATCAATGCGCGAGCTGCATTGTCTGAAATACAAGTTGCAGAGGGCAATGTGCATTCGCACTATGATGTGATGTCTGCTTTACGTGGTCGTTCTATTCTTACTGCTTAGTGATGACTACTCAATGGACGGATTTCGCATGGCAAATGCTTTCGCAAACTGCCGATTATATCCTTTCAGAATATGGAACTACGGCTTATGCCACTTTCCTAAATGATGTGGATAATGGCGTGAGAACATTGATGCAATTCCCTCAATCAGGACACGTCGAACCTTTGCTAAAGGATAGAATAGTACTCTATAGAAGTATAGTGATTAATAATCATAATAAGTTGGTGTATTTTATTGATGAAGAAAAATCTATTATCCAAATTACCGATTTTTGGGATACTCGTAGAGAACCGTCTTTGTTGATAAAATCTATTTAAAGCATAAATTATTAAGTTATGAAAAAACAATATCTGGCTCCTTGGAGCGAAAAAGTTAATTTAGACCCGCTAATGCAGACCTATGTCACAGCGGAAATTAGTTTTGGTGGTGAGGCTGACCACGGTGCCGGTGGTGATGCCCCTGGTCGTGAACTCAATTTCTTTTAAGAGTGTTTGTTGTATAACACCGATTTGAAATTTTTATTACCAACAAGAGGCTCGCATCGCGAGCCTTTTGTATTCTCTCTCCCCCTTACCGAGGGGGCTGGGGGGTGTTAAACTCCAACCTCCCCTCCCTTACTTCCACCACCACAGGCTTCGACGTATCAACCTGTCCTGCAAGGATACTCTTGCTCAGTTCATTCAGCACCAATCGCTGCAAGGCACGCTTAACAGGACGGGCTCCAAACTGCGGGTCATAACCCTCATGGGCAATATAACGTATAGCATCGTCCGTAACACGCAACTCAATTCCTTGCTCCGCTAACATACGGTGAATACGCCCAACCTGCAACTTGACAACATCGAATATATTATCTTCACTCAAATCCTCAAAGTGAATAATATCGTCTATACGATTGATAAACTCAGGACGCACACCGGCTCGTAATTGTTCCTCACTCAAATTGCTGGTCAGTATAATCAGCGTGTTCTTGAAGTTCACTACGCGCCCTTTGTTGTCCGTCAATCGCCCGTCGTCCAATAATTGCAGTAGCACATTAAACACATCGGGGTGTGCTTTCTCTAATTCATCAAACAGCACTACCGAATAGGGCTTTCTTCGTATCGCCTCTGTTAACTGACCGCCTTCGTCGTAACCTACATAGCCCGGAGGTGCGCCTATCAGTCTCGTGGCGGAGAATTTTTCCTGATACTCGCTCATGTCAATCCGCGTAATCATGTTCTCGTCGTCAAACAGATAATCTGCCAAAGCTTTTGCCAGTTCGGTTTTACCTACGCCGGTTGTGCCCAAGAAGATAAAACTACCTATCGGACGTTTGGGGTCTTGCAAACCCGCACGGCTGCGACGGATAGCATCACTCACTGCGGCAATCGCCTCGTCCTGACCGATAACACGTTTATGCAGTTCCTCCTCTAAATGGAGCAGTTTGTCTTTCTCGCTTTGCAACATCTTATTCACGGGAATACCTGTCCAACGAGCCACTATCTCGGCTATGTCGTCGGCATCTACCTCCTCTTTGATTAGGGTCTGACCGCCCACGTTTTGCAACGCCTCTTGTGCCGCTTTGATATTCGCCTCCGCCTCTTGCAACTTGCTATATCGTATCTCCGCCACCTTGCCGTAGTTGCCCTCGCGTTCCGCTACTTCGGCTTCACGCTTGAGTTGCTCTATGTTGGCTTTCTCGTTCTGAATAGTTGCCACATAACCTTTCTCTTTCTCCCACTGGGCTTGCAGCGTGCCTAATTGGGCTGTGATAGAGGCTATCTGCTCTGCAATAGCAGTCATTTTTTGCTCGTTCTTTTCGCGCTTAACAGCCTCACGCTCTATCTCCAATTGCTTGAGCTGACGCTCTAAATTATCTAACTCTTCGGGCTTGGAATCCACTTCCAATCGCAATTTGGCTGCCGCCTCATCTACAAGGTCTATCGCCTTGTCAGGCAAGAAACGGTCGGTTATGTACCGTGACGATAAGGTTACCGCCGCTATGATAGCATCGTCTTTGATACGTACACGGTGGTGCGTCTCGTATTTCTCTTTCAGCCCACGCAGAATAGAAATCGTAGCTGCCTCGTCCGGCTCATCTACCATCACTTTCTGAAAACGACGTTCCAAGGCCTTGTCCGTCTCAAAGTATTTCTGATACTCGTCTAAGGTGGTGGCGCCTATGGCACGCAAGTCGCCACGCGCCAGTGCCGGCTTCAGTATATTGGCAGCGTCCATCGCACCCGACGACTTGCCGGCACCCACAAGGGTGTGTATCTCGTCTATAAACAGCACAATCTCACCGGCTGCATTCACCACTTCGTTAATGACACCTTTCAGCCGTTCTTCAAACTCACCCTGGTATTTGGCTCCGGCAATCAAAGCACCCATGTCCAGACTGTAGATAAGTTTGTTCTTCAGATTCTCCGGCACGTCACCGCTGATAATCCGTTGCGCCAAGCCTTCGGCTATGGCGGTCTTACCCACACCGGGTTCGCCGATTAGAATAGGGTTGTTCTTGGTGCGACGTGATAAGATTTGCAATACACGCCGTATCTCATCGTCTCGACCAATAACAGGGTCTAATTTGCCGTTTTTGGCTCTCTCGCATAAATTGATAGCGAATTTGTCTAAATTCTCATTCTTCTTTTCCATAGTGGTATTTGTTTAGTTTTTCTAGTTTTCTAGATTATCAACAAACAATATACCAATCTGCCATGTGTGACAAAATGGCAGTTACGTGTCATATTACGATATTTTCGCCTAAAAACTTGCATATTTGCAAAAAAAAGTGTATCTTTGCACTTGCTAACCCCGCTAAATCCGCTAAACTTGCTAAACCCGCTAAACTTGCTAAACCCGCTAAATATGACTCCTTTTATTCTCCCCGGCAGAGTATGCTCCACAGAAGCTGTCCGCCACATCGCAACCAATAGTCACGAACCGTACACCCTTATCTATCTCAAACCCGACATAGAGTGGGTGCATTGCGCCCAACAACGCATGCTCCAAGTCATGCAGGACAGCGGTGCTGTGATGACATATAGTGACCACTTTAATAAAATCGTGCAGGAGGGCCAGACCGTCACTACGCAGGCACCTGTGATTGATTATCAGGTGGGCGCGTTGCGCGACGATTTTGATTTCGGCTCCGTGCTACTTATTCGTACAGATGCTTTGCGAGAAGCTGTGCAGCAGATGGACGTGGACTATGAGTTTGCCGGCTTCTACGACCTGCGGCTGCGACTGAGCCAATTGGGCGAACTGGTACATATCAATGAGTGGCTATATTACGAAGTGGAACAGGATACACGTAAGTCGGGCGAGAAATTATTTGACTACGTGGACCCGCGTAATCGTGCCGTGCAAATCGAAATGGAACAGTGCGTGACGGCATATCTGAAACGTATCGGAGGCTATCTGAAACCAGTCTTCAAAGACGTGGATATACGCGAAGGCGAATTTGAATACGAGGCTTCGGTGGTTATTCCATGCAAGAACCGCGTTAAGACAATAGGTGATGCTATCCGTAGTGCCCTTAGCCAGAAAGTAAAGGCTCCTTATAAATATAATGTCATTGTGGTGGACGACAACTCAACGGACGGTACACAGGAGGTGATAGGGCAGTTCAAAGACGACCGTCTCATCGTGATTCACCAAGACAAGACGTGGCACGGCATAGGGGGCAATTGGAATGCTGCTTTCCACCACCCCGACTGCGGACGGTTTGCTATTCAGTTGGATTCTGATGATATGTACTACGACGAGAACACCGTGCAACAGGTGATTGACGCTTTCCACGAGCAGAACTGCGCGATGGTGATTGGTACGTATCAACTGACGGACTTTAACGGCAACCCCTTACCACCGGGCGTGATAGACCATAAAGAGTGGACTCCTGATAACGGACGCAATAATGCCCTCCGCATCAACGGACTGGGGGCTCCCCGTGCTTTCTGGACCCCCCTGTTGCGCGAACTGAATTTTCCCACTACTAAATATGGCGAGGACTATGCCGTAGGATTGCGTATCAGCCGTGAATACCGTATCGGACGTATCTACAACGTGCTTTATAACTGCCGACGCTGGGAGGATAACTCGGATGCCAACTGCGACATAGAAACGATGAACCGCAATAACCTGTATAAAGACCGTATCCGTACATGGGAACTGCAAGCACGATTAGGGTTGGCATTGTAACGGCACCCCATATTGAGTGGGAACAAAAAGCAGACACTTTCGTTATTCGTAATGTCCGAATCGGAATAGGTTTCCACTGGGATAGATGGGAGGAACAGGAATTTGCCGGCACGCTGGAAATAAAACGTAATGCCGACGGAACGGAAACGGCTGTCAATACAATAAATATAGAAGATTACCTGTGTTCCGTTATCTCGTCTGAGATGTCCGCCGATAGTCCTATCGAACTGCTGAAAGCCCATGCTGTGATTTCAAGAAGTTGGTTAATGCGCGCCATCGGACATACCGGTCATGTCAATTATGATGTCTGTGCCGACGACCATTGTCAGCGTTATGAGGGACTGGGACGAATGAATGAACGTGCCGTGCAGGCTGTGCGTGAAACGGCAGGACAAGTGCTGACGTACAACGGACAGATATGTGATTGCCGCTATCATAAATGTTGCGGAGGCAAAACGGAACGTTTTTCCACGTGCTGGGAAGATATAGATTATGACTATCTGCAATCCATACAATGCGACTATTGCAGTCGGGTCAGCCCGCGTGTGCTGAAAAAAGTGCTGAATAACTACGACCAAGAGACTACGGACTTTCACGATTGGCACGTGCAATACACTGCCAACGAGTTGCACAACATACTGCTGGCAAAAACAGGTGTTGACTACGGCAAGATTATCGATTTAATACCTCTGCATCGTGGGGCAGGCGGACGGATAGACGCATTGCAAATAGTCGGCTCGCTGCGTACGGAGGTTATCGGCAAGGAATTAACTATCCGCAAGGCATTGAGCAGAAGTTGTTTGTATAGCAGTTGGTTTGATGTGAGCAAAACGCCTGATGGCTTTATCATAGCAGGACATGGCTGGGGACACGGTGTAGGGCTATGCCAAATAGGTGCCGCCCAAATGGCGGAGGAAGGGGCTACCTATGAAACGATATTGCAAACGTACTATCCCGATAGCCGTTTAGAGAATTCTTAACAACTCTCAACTGTAGCGTAGCGTCCTCTTATCTAAAAAAATTTGCGTATATCAATTTTTTTTTGTACCTTTGCAACGAAATTGGGAAATCTTGGTTTATTATGATAATCATTGCAGATTCTGGTTCTACTAAGACGCACTGGTGTCTTATGGCTGCCAATGGGCAGTCCAGTGAATTTATGACAGACGGCATCAACCCGTTTTATCAAACGCAAGATGCTATGCGTAATAGCATAGTTAATCAATTATTGCCCCAAATGGGTCATCTGATGTGGGCTGGAACGGTAAAGAAAGTCTTTTTTTATGGAGCAGGTTGTACACCGGAAAAAAGTCCGTTTGTAATGCGTGCTTTACAAAGTATCTTCCGTGAAGCCGATGTAACGGTTGAACCGGATATAGTAGGTGCCGCACGTGCTTTGTTGCAACATAAAAAGGGTGTGGCTTGTATATTGGGTACAGGCTCCAATAGTTGCTTGTATGATGGCGAACAGATAGTGCGAAATGTACCGTCGTTAGGCTTTATCTTGGGAGACGAAGGTGGCGGTGCCGTATTAGGCAAACGGCTGGTGGCGGATATATTCAAAAACCAATTAGGTAGCGAGTTGAAGGATATGTTTCTGCAAGAATATGACCTGACACAAGCCGATGTGATTGAACATGTATATCGTCAGCCCTTCCCCAATCGCTATTTGGCTTCTTTGAGTAAGTTCTGTGCCAATCATATTGACAACAAACGCATTTATGATTTGGTGTATGACCATTTCACGGAGTTCGTGGTGCGTAATTTGGAGCAGTATTACCAGGACGAGAATGATATCGAAATAGAAGATACCAAATCCTTGCCTGTCGGATTTATAGGCGGCATAGCTTATTATTACCGTCCTGTTTTGCAGCAGGTATTGGACGATATGGGCTTCACGCTGTCAACTATAATGATTGATCCTATTGAAGGTCTGAAGGAATACCATCGTCCGGATATAACACCTACGCAAGAATGACCGTTCGCGAGCATATATCGCTGTTACCCTACAACACCTTCGGCATTGATGTGCAAGCCAAAGTAGTGGCTGAATATGCCAACGTGCAGGAATTGCAGGAGTTGCTGAACCGCTATCGTGGTGAACGCATATTGGCAGTAGGCGAGGGCAGTAATCTGCTCTTTACCGGCGATTATGACGGCGTGGTGCTGATTAGCCGCATGTGCAAAGCGCGTGCCCGAAAAGAGACCGAGACGGAAGTTTGGATAGAGGCTGAAAGCGGACTGAAATTGGACGATTTGATTGCCCAACTGGTGGATATGAACCTGACCGGTTTGGAAAATCTCAGCCATATACCCGGTACGGTGGGTGCCAGTGCCGTGCAAAACGTGGGAGCATACGGAGTGGAGGCAAAAGATGTGATTGAACAGGTGGAAGCCGTTGAGATAGCCACATCGCGCGTGCGCGTGTTTGATAACAAAGAGTGCCGGTACGGTTATCGCGA
The DNA here is from genome assembly GCA_024400275.1 of Paludibacteraceae bacterium. The sequence goes on from JAKSMY010000005.1 coordinate 42,658, forward strand.
CAGCATATTCAAAAACGAATACAAAGGGCAATATATCATTACCAAGGTGGTATATCGGCTACAGAAGGACGGTGCCTTGCACACGGAATATGGCGGATTAAAAGGTGTTAACGCCCGTAATGCCAGACAGGTGCGTGATGCCGTGATACAGATACGCAGGGATAAACTGCCCGAGGTGGGTGAAATAGGTAGTGCCGGCAGTTTCTTCAAAAATCCTGTGGTGGAGAAAGCCGTGTTTGAAAATATATGCCGGCAATATCCTCAAGTACCTCATTACGATGTGGATGGCGGAGTCAAGATTCCGGCTGCATGGCTGATAGAGCAATGTGGGTGGAAAGGTAAACAGATGGGGGGCGCTGAGGTGTATGCCAAACAACCCCTTGTTATTATCAATCGTGGAAAGGCTGCTCCGCAAGACATAATGAATTTGGCGCAAGCCATAGTAGATTCTGTGAACAATACATTCGGAATAAACATCTATCCGGAGGTTAATTATATCTAAACCCGCTAAATATGGCAAGTTTTGTAGTAGAAGGTGGACATCATCTGTCCGGTAGTATCACTCCCAGCGGAGCCAAAAACGAGGCTTTGCAGGTGCTGTGTGCAGTCTTGCTGACGCACGAGACGGTGACGATTGACAACGTCCCCGATATATTGGATGTTAATAACCTGATTGATTTGCTTCAGGCGATGGGCGTGACGGTAGAAAAACTGACCAATCGCCAGTATGCTTTTACTGCCGATGATATAGATGAGGTATATTTGGGCAGTGAAGATTTCCGTAAACGCTGCAACCGTTTGCGTGGTTCGGTTATGTTGATAGGTCCGCTGTTGGCTCGTTTGGGGCAGGTAACTTATGCCAAGCCAGGAGGAGATAAAATAGGCCGTCGCCGTCTGGACACGCATTTTCAGGGTATGCTCAATTTGGGAGCCACGTTTACGTACCGGAAAGACATACTGGCTTATACTTTTCAGGCAAAAAAAGGTTTGAAAGGCAGTTATATGTTGTTGGACGAGGCGAGTGTAACCGGTACTGCCAATATCGTGATGGCTGCTGTGACGGCAGAAGGAACGACTACTATCTACAATGCAGCCTGTGAGCCTTATTTGCAACAGCTGTGCAAGATGCTCAATCGCATGGGGGCTAAGATAAGTGGGGTAGGTAGTAACCTTTTGACCGTCGAGGGTGTCAATGAACTGCATGGTACGGAACATTGCTTATTGCCGGACATGATTGAGGTGGGGAGTTTTATCGGAATGGCAGCCATAACGGGTAGTGAACTGACTATCAAAAACGTCAGCTATCATGATTTGGGCATTATACCTGATACCTTCCGCCGTTTGGGTATAGATGTACGGCAACAGGGCGATGATATTTATATTCCTCGGCAGGATCATTATCAGATAGAATCTTTCTTGGACGGCAGTATATTGAATATATCCGATGCACCGTGGCCCGGATTGACACCCGATTTGTTGAGTGTTATCTTGGTGGTAGCCACGCAGGCGCAAGGTAGCGTGCTGATTCATCAGAAGATGTTTGAGAGCCGTCTGTTCTTCGTGGATAAACTGATTGACATGGGAGCGCAGATTATCCTTTGTGACCCGCACCGTGCTGTAGTCATCGGCCATGACCATAAGATGCAACTCAAGCGCAATAACATGACCAGCCCCGATATACGTGCCGGTATAGCCATGCTTATTGCTGCCATGTCGGCTGATGGCGTGAGTCGTATAGACCACATTGACCAGATTGACCGTGGTTATGAGCGTATCGAAGAACGCCTCAACGCCATCGGTGCCCATATAGTTCGGGAGGATTGATTTTACTGCTCCGGTTCTAAACCGGCATAAGAAAAGGACGTCATCACGACGTCCTTTTTCCCAGGTATTAGTCTGTTTGATTTTTTTAAGGTACAAAAAAGATTGTGTTGTTTTGTTTTCGATTGCAAAGGTACTGCTTTTTTTTTATGTGGCAAAATTTTTTTTTATGTTATAAAACATGTTTTTTAGACCCTTGCCAACTCCACAACCTCTAAGTCTTTGATTTCGTGGTCGTTAATGGAAAAACGTAAAAGTGTTTGAACGGTCTGCCAACCTTGTTTTCCTGCTGCTCCGGGGTTCAAAGTGAGAAAATTCCACTGTTTATCGTATTGTACCTTAAGAATATGAGAGTGTCCGCAGACAAATAAATCGATTCCGCCACGTTCTGTTTGAGCCGCTTTTTCTTCGGCTGCCTCGCGGAACATGGGAAGAAGCCACGGGTTGTAATGCCCCGGATAACCTCCTATATGAGTCATCAGCACATTTACATTTTCTACCCGAAAACGGTAAAACTCACTGAGTGAATAGCGCACGTCACCGCTATCCATGTTGCCATATACGGCACGTGTCGGTTTCGTTTCGCGTAGGGTTTGCAGCACGTCCATAGACCCTATATCTCCGGCATGCCATATCTCGTCACATTGGTCCAAATACGGCATGACCCGCTTATCCAGCAGGCCATGTGTGTCCGATAATAAACCTATGCGTGTCATGCAAGTTCGTTAATTTCGCCGTTGCTAAACTCCAACTTACGTCCCGGAAATTTCTCCGGCCAACGGAGGTTGTGTGTGGACATAATCACCGTCATACCGGCTTTGGATATGCCGTATAGCAGGCTCATAATCTCTTCTCCCGTACCTTGGTCAAGGTGTCCGGTGGGCTCGTCGGCAAGGATAACGTCGGGTGTGTTGAGCAAAGCACGGGCAATAACAACACGTTGTTGTTCTCCACCACTCAGATGGTAAGGCATCTTATACCCTTTGTCTGCCATGCCAACTTGTGCGAGTGTATCGTGTACTTGATTTTGCATCGCGTTACGGTCTTTCCAGCCGGTGGCTTTGAGCACAAAGAGCAGATTGTCTTCTACATTGCGGTCGGGCAGCAGTTGAAAATCTTGAAAGACAACACCTATCTTGCGGCGCAGATAGGGTATCTGGCGTTGCGAGATGGTAGGCAAGTCGTAACCGAGAAAAGTGGCTTGTCCGCTGTAGATAGGCAATTCGGCATAGAATGTTTTCATCAGGGACGACTTGCCGCTTCCTACTTTTCCTAACAAGTAGATGAAATCTCCGTTGTTGACACGAAGATTGACATGACGGAGTACGATTTGTTCGTCCTGCCTGATTTCGACATCTTGATAATCAATCAATTCCATTATTCTTCCGACAATTTATTTTCCAATTCTTTCAATTGGGCTTTTAGAACATCTATTTTCTTCTGCATATCTTCTACCAGTTTATTGGCGGATTTGGATTTGCCTGTAAAGAAAAGGATATTGTTTTCAGCGGTTTTGATTTCTTGTTTGAGGTTTTCGTACAGACGCAACAGTTTGCCTCTGTCGTTGCTCTGCATTTGGCTTTCCACTTTGTTTTTTTGTTTTTTGCCTTTTTCCTCTTTGTCAGCCTCACGTTTGCGGTCGAAGAAAGCGTCGCAGGTGGAAGTAAATTCCTGCCAGATAGCATCGCTGTATTTATGTGCTACGGGACCGATTGTTTTCCATTCGCGTTGCAGGGCGATAAGGGCCTGTTGCGCTTCTTGCACCAGTTCGCCTCCTGCCAATTCCCGCGCACGCTCGATAAGGCTGCGTTTCTTTTTAAGATTTTCGGAGAAGGTGTCCCGTATTTGTTTGAAGAAGGCTGTTTTGGCTTTGAAGAAACTGTCGGTCAATGCACGATACTCGTCATATATCGTTTGGTTTTGCTTTTTGGGAGCGAAACCGATGGCGCGCCATTCGGTTTGAATAGCTTGTATTTTTTCGGTCATCTCGTCCCATGCTTTATTGCTGCGAAGGTCGGACCAGTCTAAGGTCTTCAATTGCTCGATCAGGGCTTGTTTCTTGGTCAAGTTCTCCTGCTCTTTTTCATGCAGAGCATCAAAATAAGCCTGATGTTTCTTGTTGATAATCGTACTGGCTTCTTTGAAGCGAGCCCATAATTCTTCACGCAGTTCACGGGCCACAGGACCTATCTCGGCCCATTCGTCGTGCAGTTGTTGCAGGGCGCGGCCGGCTTCGATGATGTTCTCGTTATCTTTCAGTTTCTCGGCGGCCTCGCAGAGCAAGGTCTTCATTTCAAGGTTTTTCTTGAAGTCGAGGTCACGTAGTTCGATATTGATTTTTACGAGGTCGTAGAACTGCTCCTGATATTGGTTGTACTGTTTCCAAATCTCTTGTGTCTTAGGGGCGGGAACGGGACCTATTGTTTTCCATTCAGCCTGCAAGTCGCGTACTTTTTTCATTTTGTCCATGACATCTGCTGTTTCGCTTTCCGCCATTTCTTTCATTTGGGCGATGATGTTTTGTTTGCGGAGCAGGTTTTGTTCCATTTCGGCCTCCATCGTTTTTTGTACTTCAGCTCGTTTGGCTTTGTATGTGGCTAATAAATCGCGGAACAGTTGTTCTGCTTCGTCCATAACGGGTTGCCAGTTTTCCAACACTTCACCGGCGGCTGCGGCAGCCTCTTCGGCTGCTTTTTTGAGAGCTGCCTGCTCTTCGTGATACTGTCGGTAGAACTTGTTTTTCAGTTCTTCCACTTGTTCTTTCACTTCTGTTACGTTCTGCTCCAGCAGACCTTTCAACTCGTCAATGAGTGTTTGTTTGTCGTTTGCCATAATCGTAGCGTCTTGGACGCAAGGTTCGTTAGTAAATTAGTTGAGGAGGTTCAGCAACCACCATTCGGGCTACAAAGATACGAAGAATTTTTGGAATAGGCAAATTTTAGTTTGTTTTTTTGGCGAAATAGATAATTATCTGTTATTATGCCGTTTTTTTGGGGCTATAGATTGGTGGTTTTTATTTTTGGTTTAGGCGGTGTTTTCGTGGTCGCGAGATGACCCCGAAATAGAGTCGCGCTTCACCGGCGTTTTTTGATACCATAGAAATGTGTTATACATGTGTTATACATTAGATATACACATGATATACGTATGTTGTACACATAACACGTTCTATATCCGCGTAATCAAATTTCTCCTTATTATATTATTGCGGATTATGTCATATGTTTTTCGGAAAAAATAGACAATCTATTTTGTTCTGCGAGCGAGAAAGATTGTCAGTCCTATAGCAACGGCACTAATGCCGACAAGGAAACCGACATCACGTATATCTACCACTCCGCGGCTGATACTGCGATAGTGGTCCTGGATAGTGAGCCAATACATGCTGAAGCACATAACAACTCCCAAGATATATGCTACAATCTGACTGCCGGTGGTAGTTGCCATCAATATCCCCAATGCGATAAAAGTCAGACTAATCAAACATAGCCCTATCAGGCTTCCTGCAAACTGACCGCCGTCAACATTGCCAACCGGTTCCGCCAATTGATACACGACAATATAGTGTACAATACAAGGCAAAATAGCCAATAAAGTCAATAGCCACGCAGCCAGATACTTATGCACGACCATCTTCCACACTTGAACTTTCTTGGCGCGCAGCAGGTCCCACATGCCGGTCTGTTTTTCTTCTGCAAACAAGCGCATTGTCAATGCCGGACAAAGCAACATCATGAGCCACGGACTCATCTCAAACATTCCCCGTAGGTCGGCATAGCCGCTGTCGATGATATTCCACTCTCCGGGAATGACCCATAGCAGCAAACTGACTGCCACCAAGTACAATCCGATCACGATATACGCGATGGGTGTAGCAAAATAATATGCCAATTCTTTACGGAACACTTTTCAGAATTTAGAATTGAGAATTGAAACTTACTCCTTTACGGGTGTTTTTGGAAACATCAACCAGAAAGCCAAAGCCACAACCAATGCAAAACCTGCAAAGATAAACCATGACATCTTCCAACCTTCCCATAATTCCATAGGTGTTGCGCCCATAGTTTGTGGTGTATAAACGAGTTTATTTACCACCATTTGTGCAAGCAGCGTTCCTATCGTTGCACCAAAACCATTGGTCATCATAACAAACAATCCCTGGGCACTACTGCGTTGAGCAGGGTGCGTTTCTTGATCCACATAGAGTGCCCCCGATATATTGAAGAAGTCGAAGGCAAAACCATAAACAATACAACTCAACACAAAGAGCAGTACACCGGGGAAACCGGGATTTCCCAAACCGAAGAAACCGAAGCGCATTACCCATGCAATCATTGCCATAAACATGACATTCTTGATACCAAATTTTTTAAGGAAGAAAGGAATGGTCAATATGCATAGTGCCTCACAAATCTGCGAAACAGAAATCAATATACCGGAGTGCTGTACGCCAAAGGTATCGGCAAACTCCTCAAAGGCAGCAAACGAGCCAAGGAAGGGGTTGGCATAGCCGTTGGTGATTTGCAGGCACATACCTAACAACATGGAGAAGATGAAGAACAACGCCATCTTTTTCTCTTTGAATAAGGCAAAAGCTTTCAGCCCAAGAGCATCTGTAATGGATTGATTGCCCTCTTGTGCTTTCACTTCGCATATAGGTAATGTGAGCGAATAGAGAGCCAAAACGATACTCAGCCCCCCGCTAATGACGAACTGTGCAGGTGTATCCATCGCTCCTAACAAATCCACAATCCACATCGTCACAATAAAGCCGACCGTTCCGAATACACGAATCGGGGGGAAGTCTTTTACAGTATCCATTTTTGCCTTAATCAAAGCGTTGAATGCCACCGAATTAGTCAGTGCCAACGTTGGCATAAAGAAACCGACCGATATGGTATAAAGACTAAACAACGGAGCCAATTGTACACCTTCACCTGCGCGAAAAGCGTAAATACCGGCAGCAGCCATGAAAAGACCGGCCAAACCATGACACAAGGACAGCACTTTTTGGGCTTGTATCCATCTATCTGCCACGATGCCCATAATAGCCGGCATAAAGAGACTCACTATTCCTTGCACCGAATAGAACCAGCCTATACTCGGTCCAAAACCAAATGCGCCTAAATAGCGACCCATTGAAGTTAAATACGCTCCCCAAACTGCAAATTCGAGGAAATTCATGATAATTAGTCTCAATTTAACGTTTTTCATAATCAAAACTCACTTGTAAAGTGGAACTTAATATGTTGGTAATCGTTTTGTGCCATGTTAAGGATATACGCACTATCTGCCATAAAGACATCGCGTCCCTCTTTATCGGTTGCCATATACTGCGCCTTACGAGTCTTGAACGTGCGTAATTCTTCCTCATCGTCGCTCTCCACCCAGCAAGCCTTGTACATCGCCATGTTTTCCCAGCGGCACTTGGCATTGTATTCATGTTCCAAGCGGTACTGAATCACCTCAAATTGCAGTTGTCCCACCGTACCAATAATCTTGCGGCCGTTGAGTTGGCTGACAAACAACTGCGCCACACCTTCGTCCATCAACTGATGGACACCCTTATCGAGTTGTTTCTGCTTCATCGGGTCGGCGTTTTCTATGTATTTGAACATCTCCGGAGAGAACGAAGGCAGACCTTTGAAATGCAGGTTTTCGCCACTCGTCAGGGTGTCACCTATCTTGAAGTTACCCGTATCGGGCAGACCGACTATATCGCCGGCAAACGCCTCATCGACGGTCTCTTTCTTCTGTGCCATAAAGCATGTTGGAGCCGAGAAACGCATCTGCTGGTCCTTACGAACGTGCTTGTAATAGACATTACGCTCAAACTTGCCGCTACATATCTTGAAGAAAGCGATACAACTGCGGTGGTTGGGGTCCATGTTGGCGTGTATCTTGAAGCAGAAACCTGTAAACTTATCCTCCATCGGCTCAACCTTGCGCTCCACAGCCTCAATAGGTCTTGGCGACGGAGCATGCTCAACGAAGAAGTCCAGCAGTTCTTGCACACCGATAGTCTTATAGGCGCTGCCAAAGAAAACTGGTGCCAAATTGCCGGCAAGATAAGCCTGTTCGTCAAACTCAGGGTAGATAGAAATCAAGTCTTTGTTTTCATCCGACAAGAATCTATCAGCTCCGGCGTTCTGACTTCCTACAGCGTAGCGGTCAAACAGCGCAGCGGTCGTAAACTTCAGTCCTTGTCCGTCCGTCCACGTGACAGGTGTAACGGCTATTCCGAGTTCCTGCTCCACATCGTCCATCAAGTCAAAGGGGTCTTTACCCTCGCGGTCCATTTTGTTCATAAAGACCATCACGGGTGTCTTACGCATACGGCACACTTCCATCAGTCGGCGTGTCTGCGTTTCCACACCCTTGGCACTATCTATCACGATGATAACACTATCCACCGCCGTCAGCGTACGGAAAGTATCCTCGGCAAAGTCTTGGTGACCCGGGGTATCAAGGATATTGATATGATAAATCGTGGAGTTCTCGCCTCCGGAGGCTCTCCGGTAGTCGAAACCCATCACGGACGTGGCAACCGATATACCACGCTGTTTCTCTATCTCCATCCAGTCACTGGTGGCGGTCTTTTTTATCTTGTTGGACTTGACGGCACCTGCCACATGAATAGCACCGCCGTACAGAAGCAGTTTTTCCGTCAGTGTCGTCTTACCTGCATCGGGGTGACTGATGATGGCGAACGTACGCCGTCTTAATATCTCATCAACGTAGTTTGGCATTGAATTTTTCCTCAAAGGCTTTTTGTAAACGACTCATGATATTTTCTATCTGCTTGTCTTTAAGCGTATCTTCCTTGTCTTGCAGTACGAAACGGAGGGCATAACTCTTTTTGCCCTCTTCAAGATTCTTGCCCTCATAGACATCGAATAGCGACACCGCCTTCAGCAGTTTATGTTCCACCTCCTTGGCAACTTTTTCCAAGTCGGCAAACAGCACATTCTTATCTACCAACAGGGCAAAGTCGCGCTCCACTTCAGGGAACTTAGGCAGGTCTTCTATCACGGGTTTATACTGCTTGTTGGCTTTGACAAGGGTCTCCCAATACAAATCGGCATAATAGACAGGGTTATCTATATCAAACTGCTTACATAGCGAGGGAGCCACAATAGCCATATAGCCGAGTGTAACGCCGTTAGGTTGCTTGATAACCAGCCCGTCGCTAAAGCACTTGACGATACCGCAGCATGACTCTTTTTCGGGCATTACTGCCGGCTCCAGCACCAGTTTGCTGATATTCACACCCAACCGGCGGAGGATATTGTTCACGTAGGCGTGCAGTTGGTAGAAGGATGCCTGTTCGCTCTTTCCTATCCAACTCATCGGATGCTTGTTTCCGGTCAGCCATAAACCTAAATGCTGCTCCTCGCTGTATTGTTGAATAGGCTCAAAATCATCGTGCATTGTGCATTGTCCACCATCAACCTTATTGAAGTGGTAGCAATGCCCGAACTCATAAAACTTCAGGTCGCTTTTTTTGCGGTTCACATTACGCTGAATACTCTCCAATCCACCAAAGAGCAAGGTCTGGCGCATTACGCCCAAGTCTTGACTCAGCGGATTCATTATTTTGACGCACGAGTTCAGCCATTCGTCTTTGTAGTAGGATACTTTGGTCAAACTGTTGTTCAGTATCTCGTTGAAGCCCTGTGCGGTCAGTTGTTCGCTCACTTTGACCTGCAACTTGACGGGATCCGGCTTAAGGCCGTAGCATAAACCTGTATTCAGTTTTTCAGGAAATTCGATGTTGTTGTAACCGTATATACGCAGTATATCTTCCACTACGTCACATGGGCGTTGCACATCTACGCGGTAGGCAGGCACCGTCACTTTCCATCCGCCTTCAACACGCGTGTATTGCATCTCCAAGGCACCCATGATAGTCTCTATCTGCTGCTGACCTAATTGCTTACCAATCAGGCCATCGACATACTTCTCCTGCAAATCGACCTCAAATCCCGGGAACACCCCACCGTGCATTGTGCATTGTCCACCGTCAACCACATCTACCACATCCATGGATATTTCGCCCCCTGCCACCTCTTGAATCAGCAGGGCGCAACGTTGAAGAACGTATAAGGTATTATTAGGGTCGCAGCCGCGCTCATAACGGAACGAAGCATCTGTAGATAACTGGTGGCGACGTGCCGTCTTGCGAATGCAGACGGGGTCGAAGTAAGCACTCTCCAAGAAAATATTGGTGGTGTTTTCCGTTACGCCGCTATCCTGACCGCCAAACACGCCGGCTATACACATCGGCTCTTGGGCATTCCAAATCATCAGGTCAGCGGCTGACATGGTGCGCTCAATGCCGTCTAAAGTGATGAATTTCTGTCCTTCGGTAGCGTTTTTTACGATAACCTGTTTTCCTTTTATCTTGTCGGCATCGAAAGCATGCAGGGCTTGTCCCATCTCGTGCAGCACGAAGTTGGTCACATCAACCACATTGTTGATAGGACGGAGACCTATCGTTTGCAACGCTGTCTTGAGCCAGTCCGGAGATTCTTTTACCGTTACCCCTTTGATGGTTACGCCCGTGTAACGGGGACAGGCCTTGGTATTCTCCACTTGTACCTCTATCGGCAGTGCCTGACTCTGTACCTTGAATGCCGACACATCGGGCTTATGCAATTCTAAACCTGTTAAACCCGCTAAACCTGTTAAACCTGCTAAACTTGCATAGTGTGCGTATAAATCGCGTGCTACGCCATAGTGGCTGGCACCGTCGCTACGGTTGGGAGTAATATCCACTTCAATCACCGTATCGTCCTCCACGTGGAAATACTCGCGTGCCGGCATGCCGACAGGTGTATCGGCAGGCAACACCATAATGCCCTCATGGCTATTGCCTACGCCTATTTCGTCTTCGGCACATATCATGCCCAAACTCTCTTCCCCGCGTATCTTGCCGCGTTTGATAGTGAAGCACTCGTCGCCCGAGTAGAGTTTGGTACCTATTGTGGCAACGATGACTTTCTGTCCGGCAGCCACATTAGGAGCTCCGCATACTATTTGTATCGGGTCTTCGTTGGGGGCAATGCGTGTAGTGGTAATATGCAGGTGATCACTATTGGGGTGGGGCACGCAAGTAACCACTTCACCCACTACCAGACCTTCCAATCCGCCACGGATAGACTCTACTTTTTCTATGGTTCCGACTTCCAAACCGATACTGGTTAAAATCTTTGCTACTGTTTCGGCATCATCTGTCAGATTGATGTACCGTTTCAGCCATTTATACGATATATTCATAATAAAACCCTATTTATCCAAATTGGTCCGCAAAAGTACAAAAAAAAAATGATATATGCAAATTTTTTTACAACTACTTCACTTGCGCCGTCCTATCAACTACCGCCTCGTCTTATCTTTCAAGTCCCAATATATCAGCGTCGCGCGCCAGTTGCTGATTTTCGCCCAACCTACACTCTCGTAATATGCAAATGATTTCAGGCACGTCAGGTAATCTATCCCTTGCTCCTTGCCGTAACCGTACCACTCCTTCCAATTAGGCTTAATAAATTTATCTTTTAAAATCTCTCGCGTGTGCGTGTGGGCGCTATTATCACACTCACTCTCTTCTTTATTTTCTTTTATTCTTTTTCTTTGGTTACTTTCTTTTTCGGAAACCTCCGCATTTTGCGTTTGCACCTCCGCATTTTGCGTTTGTTTAGACGCATTTTGCGTTTGAGATAACGCAATTTGCGTTTGTCCGCCCTTTGTGGCTCGGTAGGTCAATAATCCTTTTATTTGTAGCGAATCCAGCATACGAAGGGCTGTATCACTACTCCCGCAAAGTGAAAAGTCCGCTAATTCTTGAGCACTACCTTTCCACGGCGCATTTTTGCACAGGTACAGCAGGGCAGAGTAAACCATCGCCTCTCTGCCTTGCAGTCTCATTTCGTGCATCATATCTG